>NZ_JAFLQX010000010.1:0-83629 GCF_017579965.1 Salegentibacter sp. BDJ18 | reverse complement strand
AATGGGTGATTAATAGTTCTGGTAATAATATCTTGAGTAGGTCTATGTATGGATCCAATGCTTCCTGTTTAGAAAACAAAAATCAAACTAATATTTCAATTCACACACAACTTTTGAGAATGATCCACAAAAGCATCATTCCAAACATTACAAGAAAGCATTTACCGGAAAAACAGACGACTGGGAACTAGTGCTACAAACTGAAACTCTTAGTAAAGAAGATGCAATTTTCCTGGAAAAATTTATTAAACGAATGAAGAGCAAGAAATTCATTAGAAAAATAGTTGACAATCCCGGGATATTAAAAGATATTCTTGAGAAAAAATAGCCCCTGGTTCCCCCGAAGCGTCGGGGCTGGAGGCACCACCTTAAAAGCCCGATACACATAGTGTTTTCGGCCTTTTTTAATTTTAATTTCAGTTGTTCCTTAAAATTCTCAAATTCCTTAAAAATAAAAAAGCCTCTTTCCGAATACACGGAAAAAAGCTTCTCATTGGTTAGCCAAATCCACACAACATAGGATATTACTGGCTAACTACACGCCCTGAATTAACAAGGCAAACAACACAACTTAATTTTAATACTAAAGTTCAATTATCCACTTTAGTACTGGATTTTAAAACCCAAATTTATTTTTATAAGCAAACACTTAATTCATTTACTAATGCTTACCTCTTTTAAAAATAACCGGAGGGTTTAAAAGAGGGCTGGCAAATATACAATTTCTTCTTTCTATTAAACAAATAAAAAAATTCTCTGTTTATTTTTGTGAAAATTCCAATTTTTCTATCTGTTCAAATTCGGAATTTCCGGATTACTTATATTTTTAAAAATTAAATATTTGATTTCAGCCCTGGACCGTAAGCTTTTCATAATTTTGAGCCTATGAAGCATTATTACTGCTTATTTTTAAGTCTGGCTATTTTACTCTTAGGTTGCCAAAATAAAGAGGTGGATACCCAGGAGAATAAACCACCGGCAGATTCAGTTTCTTATTTCCTTGAAAAAGTACAAGCCACCGATTCTATTCCTCAAAAAATATTTTTTTTGAATGCAGGGCTTCAAAAAGTTCAACAAAAATCTGATACTTTATTGCCTTTATTGCTGGACTATAAAATTTATTATCACAACCGATTAAAAGAATATGACAGCGCCCTCTTTTTTGCCGATAGCCTTGAGCGTATTGCAAATTTTCAAAAAGACACAAACTGGAATGCCCTGTCTTTTTACCGAAAAGCGGTTATTAATCGGTATTTGGAAAATCAGGAAGGAGTTTTTAAAAACGCGTTTGAATCCCGAAAAAGATATCTTCAAATAGGAGATAGTATTAAAGTTGCACGCAGAACTCTCGAAATGGCCATTGCTCAAAGTCGAATGCAAGATTATACTGGCAGCCAGGAATCGGCTACAGAAGCTTTACGCTATCTTAACAAAGAAAAAGATGCCCAATATCTCAGTAGTGCTTATAATATAATTGCTATTGCGTATCGCAACCAGGGTTTTTATATAGATGCTTTAAAAGAATATCAAAATGCACTTCACTATGCCACAAACCTGGAAGATAGTCTCACATACCAAAATAATATCGCACTGGTTTATGAGGATCAGGAAGAATACGAAAAAGCAGATTTTATTTTTGAAAAGATTCTTTCAAAAGTTTCAGAACACGACTATAAGTCTAGAGCGCGCTACCTTGATAACTTCGCTTTTAATAAATGGTTACAGGATTCAGAAAAGAATATTTCATCAGAGTTATTACAGGCGCTACGGTGGCGTAAAGAACAAAATGATAATACAGGCATCACAGCAAGCTATGAGAATTTAGCGCAGTTTTATGAGAATCGAGATAAAACAAAAGCTATAGATTATGCTAAAAAATGGTTAGAAACCGGTAAGAAAAACAATAAGCTTCAAGCACAAATAGATGCACTAAAAAGGCTTATTAGCTTAAATTCTGGTAAAGGCGATGAAACAAATTACGTTTCGGAATATATTCGGTTAAATGATAGTTTGAACAAATTAAATTTACAGGCAAAAAATACTTTTGCCAAAATTAAGTTTGACGAAGAACGGAAACAGCAGCAAATATCAGGTTTAGAAGCTTCTGCAGCATTGCAGGCAGTGGAAAACCAGGAAATAAAACTAAGAAATTACATGCTGCTCTTTTTTGCCATTCTAGTAATTGGGATAGCTATTTTTATCATTTATTATAATAGGCAAAAGCACAAAAAAGAAAAAATAAGAGAAATTTATAATACTGAAACCCGAATCTCAAAAGTAATTCACGACGAACTTGCGAACGATGTCTATAATGTAATGAGTAGCATGGAGACCATAGCTCCGAATGAGACGATGGATAAACTGGAGCAAATCTACAACCGCACAAGAAATATCTCCAGGGAGAATAGCAATATCACCACCGATGCCGGATATCTAAACCATCTAATTGCATCGCTCTCCAGCATTTGTCCTGAAAATACACGGCTAATTATAAGCGGAGAAAAGAATATTATCTGGAATAAAATTAAGGCCGAAAAAAAACTTATAATCTACAGGGTTTTACAGGAAATAATGGTGAACATGAAGAAACACAGCAACGCCAGTCTGGTTGCTTTGATTTTTAATGAAGAAGAAAAAAAGCTAAAAATAGATTATTCAGATAATGGGAAAGGGAGTTCTATGCAAGCCATTAAAACCGGAAATGGTTTGCAAAATGTGGAAAACCGTATTTTTTCCATAAATGGAAAACTTAATTTTGAAACTGAAAAAGGAAAAGGATTAAAAATTATAATCTGTATTCCGCTATAGATTTTCTTATGTTTAAAAAGGTCCTTGTTGCAGAAGATATGGATAGTATTAACCAGGCTGTTTCCCTTGTTTTAAAAGATCTGGGAATTACAGAAGTTGTTCATGTGCAATATTGTGACCAGGCGTGGTTAAAGGCAAAAAGAGCTATTAAGGACAACAATCACTTTGATTTACTAATTTGCGACCTCTCTTTTAAACAGGATTACAGAGATGAAAAAATAACTTCGGGCCAGGAACTTATTTCAATCTTAAAAAACGAAGACCCCAAATTAAAGGTTATTGTAAACTCTATTGAAGATCATCCGCAAACCGTTCGTGACTTATGGAATTCCGGTAATATTGATGCGTATGTTTGTAAAGACCGTAACGGACTTAAAGATCTGAAGGAAGCGATTAAAGCTGTAAGCAAAAATAAAAAATACAATTCTCCTTCTATTGAAAAAGCTCTAAAACAGAAAAACCTGCTTAGCCTTAACGAATTTGAGATAAGTATTGTGAAGTATCTTTCCAACGGTTACACTCAGGATGAAATTGAAAGAGAGTTGAAGAAAAAAAATATTAAACCCAGCAGTAGAAGCGCTATAGAAAAGCGTTTAAAAGAGCTACGCGAAGAATTTAAAGCAAACACCAATCCTCATCTCATTGGGATAATGAAAGATCTTAAATTGATTTAAAAAGCATTCTCTCTTTATAAAAAGCATAGGATAATTTAAAATACTCCGTATTCTATAAGATTCCCCACTACACAAGCTTATTTCAAATAAAAAAACCATCCGGTACACATTGCTACCAGATGGTTCAATCACACCCCTACTAAACTTATAAACTACTGGCTAATCAGTTTAATAGCAAACTTGTAGCAGTTTAAATATACTCTTCATTATTATCCCAAATTTTGATAAGCAACTTAGCAGCAATGATGAAAAAATAAGTCTACATTAAGAATTGAGAGTACTTTAAATTAATTACGCAACCGTTTGTTCTAAAAAACCTATTTTGAAAGCTCAAATTTTGCTTAAAAAACTATTTTACAGGGGATATTATCTAAATTAACTTACGAATACGATTGATTTTTTTATATTTTTACCCGAAACATTAAAACCAATTTTAAAATGAAATTAAAACAAAGCCTTCCAATTTTATTACCGGCGCTTATCGCCTTTGGTTGTAAGGATAACAACAAACAGGAGGAAAAAGATGAGGCATCTGAAGATTCTATAGCACAACAAGATACTATTAAATATCACTCAGAGCCTTTAATTACCGACCATTTTACTGCAGACCCTTCAGCTCACGTATTTGAAGATAAAATATTTATTTATCCTTCACATGATTGGGATTCGGGAGAACCTGAAATGGACGACGGAAATCATTTTAACATGAAAGATTATCACGTGTATTCTATGGAAGACCCAGATGGCGAAGTAACCGATCATGGTGAAGTTCTTAACGTAGAAGACGTAGCCTGGGCAAAACGCCAAATGTGGGCACCTGATGCGGCAGAAAAAGATGGCAAATACTACCTTTTCTTCCCTGCAAAAGATAAAGACGATATTTTTAGAATTGGAGTAGCCACATCTGACAAGCCAGAGGGCCCTTTTACCCCGGAAGAAAAACCAATTGAAGGTAGCTATAGTATAGATCCCGCGGTTTATAAAGATACCGATGGTGAATATTATATGTATTTTGGCGGAATTTGGGGTGGCCAGTTACAACGTTGGCAAACCGGAGAATTTGTTGAAGAAGACGAATATCCTGCTGATGATAAACCAGCACTTAGCCCTAAAATCGCAAAAATGAGCGATGATCTATTGAGTTTTGCTGAAGAACCAAAAGATGTTGAAATATTAGATGAAAACGGGGAGCCTATTACCACAGGTGATAACGACCGTAGATTCTTTGAAGCAGCCTGGGTTCACCAATATAATGGCAAATATTATTTCTCTTACTCTACCGGAGACACCCACAATATTGCGTACGCCATTGGCGATAGCCCTTATGGTCCTTTCACTTATCAGGGAGTAATTTTAGAACCGGTTGTAGGCTGGACCAACCACCACTCTATAGTTGAGTACGAAGGAAAATGGTATTTATTCTACCACGATAGTTCACTTTCAGACGGGAAAACCTACTTAAGAAGTATGAAAATGATGGAAATTGAACATGATGAAAATGGTAAAATAAAAACAATGCAGTCTTATACTGAATTAGACTAAAGAAAGCTGTTATTATTGAAAAGCTGCTGATAGTTAACTATCAGCAGCTTTTTTTATTTCATATTTTAACGAAGCATATTTTTCTGAAATAATCTAACTAAAAAAACCGATGTCTGGATGCATCGGTTTAAATTTATCTTTAAAACTATAACTATTAGTCCCTATAAACTTCATCATTGCCAGAATAATGAAACCAATCAAATAAGGCTTCATTATCACTTGATTTTCCATTAGAAGTGGTGTATAGCCCTAAGTTAACACCTACAAATCCGCCGGCTACCTGGGTACTAAGAAATTTCCCATCCTGCGTTTCTCCTAATTGCTGCCATTCACCTTCGGTTTTGTAGTAGAAGGTATATTCATCTTCTTCAAACTTCAGTTTAAATTCAACTTCAGATACTGTATTGTCTAAAGAAATGCTTTTTATTAATTCATCAGACTTATATAATTGCACAACAGGTTGTTCATTCTCTTTAGAAAGGGCTGCGTAATAATAATGGGTTTCCTTTTGAAAAGCGAGCAAACCAGCTTTCTCATTTTCAGCCTTTGCGTCAAATTCAACTGAAATAGAAACTTCACCAATTATATGTTGCTGCCTATGACCAAGAAAACTAGGATTAGCCTCTCCTTCTACAGTTTCAGGACGGGTTTTAAGGATAATTCCTTCAGCTCCATTTTTTAGATCATACCAATTAGTTTTTGGGTTTCTAAGCATCATCCAGTTTAGCGGCAACTCCTTTTTATCAAATTTTTCTTTAAAAGAAAAGTTACCGTTTAACGGAATTAAATCATTTTTTAGTTCAACTCCCTGTGGCAGTGGATAAGAATATTTAATCTCTTCGCCCCCTAAATCGAAAATAGGCCAGTCGTTTTCCCATTTTACTGGAGTTAAGAAAGTTTCCCTTCCCGTATTATATAAATCGCCTTCATATGGTCTCACAGCAAGGAAAACTCCGTACCAATCACCATTTGGATGTTGTACAATATCGGCATGGCCCGCAGAAGTAATAGGGTTTTCCCGATTGAGATCTAAATGACGCTGGGTTAAGATCGGATTTTCTTCAAAGGGAATAAACTCATCATTAATATTGGTGTTTCGGTAAATCATTTCAGAATGGTTCACGGCGGTCCCACCTTCGGCTGTCATTAAATAATAATAGCCGTTTAGTTTATAAATTCTGGGTCCTTCAGCCCAAACGGGTTCAGTAGAAATATCTACCCCGCCATCTACCAAAATTCGGTTCTCACCAATTGTTTTTAGATTTTCTTTATCAAATTCAATCATTCTAATGGTTCGGTGTCCTTCGTATTTAGCCTGGTTATTTGGCGGTTCACTGTTGTAAACCAGGTAAGATTTACCGTTATCGTCAAAGAATAATCCGGGATCTATTCCACTAACTTCCGGAAGCCAAACCGGATCGGACCACGGGCCGGCAGGATCTTCTGCAGTCATTACAAAATTACCTTTTCCATCAACAATGGTACAGGTTAAATAGTAAGTACCCTTATCGTAACTAATATCGGGTGCAAAAACTGCCCGGGAAGTCCCAAAACCATGTAGATCTACCTGCTCTGGCCTGTGAATCACATTTCCCACCTGTTCCCAATTAACTAAATCAGTACTATGAAAAACAGGGATGCCGGGGTAAAAGGCAAACGTAGAGTGTACCATATAAAAGTTTCCCTCTCCATCATCAGTTATAGCGGGGTCAGGATACCACCCGGCCAGAATAGGGTTTAAAAAAATTTCCTGTGCAGCACCCCTGCCGAATACGATGAATAATAACAATAAACTAAATAATAATTTCCTCATAATAAACGCAATCGATTGTTAGCTCAAATATATGTTTATTTTTATATTAAAAGAATTAAGTATGATTAAAAATAGGAATTCGACTGGAAATCCATAATTTTTATGCAACCATAAAAAAATGTTTCGTAATATTGTTGCACAACCTTATTTTAGTGTCTATTTGATGAAAAAGAAAGAAGTTACAATTTATGATTTAGCAAAAGAGCTAAACTATTCTCCTTCCACCATTTCAAGAGCTTTGAACAATCATAAAAGTATTGGAAAGAAAACCATAAAAAAAATTCAAAAAACTGCAGAAGAATTTAATTACCGCCCTAATGCCTTAGCTGCCAGTTTAAGAAATAACACTTCCAGAACCATCGGGATAACGATTCCTAAGATAAATCATCCATTTCAAGCTTCTTTGATTACAGGAATTGAAAAAACCGCCAGAAAAGCAGGCTATAATGTGATCATCACACAATCTGATGATAAATACAAAAATGAAGTTGATAATGTAAAGGCTTTATACGACGCTAGAGTTGGAGGTTTAATTGTTTCTTTAGGAATGGAAACTAGAGACACCAGCCATTTTGATCAATATGTGAAACAAAATATACCTATAGTATTTGTAGACCGGGTGCCTGAGAATTTCAATTCATACCGTGTTATTATTGATAATCACGCTGCTGGATACCGGGCTACAAAACACTTAATAGAACAGGGATGTAAAAGAATTGCACATTTCGCTGGAGCTCAACACGTAAATGTATATAACTTAAGAAAGAAAGGATACGTGGATGCTCTTATAGACTCTGGACTTCAGGTTGACGAAGAACTCATAATGGATATGAAAACCCTTAGTTTTGAAGAAGGAAAGAAGGCAACCGAAAAGTTATTAAAACTTGATAATCCTCCAGACGGTATTTTTTCTGCTATTGATACTGCAGCAGTAAGTGCAATTTTATATGCTAAAGAAAAAGGAGTTAAAATTCCTGAGGAACTCGCTATTATTGGCTTTAACGATGATCCTATTTCCAGAATCGTAGAACCTACCCTGTCTACCGTTTCGCATCCCGCCCAAAAAATGGGAGAAATATCTACAAAAAGAATTTTAGAACACTCCACGCGTAAACTTGACGCTGCTGTTTCAGAAATTACAATGTTAGATACCGAAATTATTATAAGAAATTCCAGTAAAAGAAAGTAATGGGATTTTAATTAGAATCCGAATAATTCAGGAAGCCAAAGACTTAAAAACGGGAAAATTATCACCAATATTAAGGAAATCAACATTCCCACAAAAAGTGGCAGTAAAGGTTTTACCACTTTTTGAATAGTAGTATTTGCCACTCCTACCCCTATAAATAAAACCGAACCTACTGGCGGCGTACAAAGCCCTATACATAAGTTCAGGATCATTATTACTCCAAAATGTACCGGATCTATTCCCATAGCTACTGCAACCGGAAGAAATATTGGGGTGAAAATCAATACCGCCGGCGTCATATCCATAAAGATTCCCACAAATAATAATATCAGGTTTATTAAAATAATCACTACAAACGGATTATCACTAAAGCCTAATAAAGCTGAAGTTACTTCCTGCGGAATATTTTCGTAAGACATTACCCAGGACATTGCAATAGACATGGCAATAAGTAACATTACCAAAGAAATGGTCCCTACTGATTCTACCAGTACGGTTTTAAGTTTAGAGAAATTCAATTCTTTATAAAGAAAAGCCAGTATCAGGCAATAGACAACAGCCACAGAGGAAGCTTCAGTAGCAGTAAAAATTCCGCCAACAATTCCTCCAATAATAATTATCAATAAAAGCAGACTTGGAAGAGCATCAAAAAAAGACCGCACAATATGTTTAAACGAACTTCTTTTTCCTGTAGGGAAACCTTTCTTTTTAGCCCAAACTAAAGCAATGGCCATTAAAATTAAACCGGTAAGAATTCCGGGAAGATAACCGGCTAAAAATAACGCCCCTATACTCACTCCACCACTGGCAAGAGAATAAATTATAAAAATATTACTTGGCGGAATTAAAAGTCCCGTGGTGGCCGAAGTTACATTTACAGCAACACCATATTCTTTGGTATAACCTTCTTTTTCCATCCTTTCAGACATAAAACTACCAATAGCGGCAGCAGCAGCACCGGCAGAACCTGCAATTGCACCAAACATCATCGCAGCTACAATATTTACGTGCGCCAAACCACCGGGTAAAGCTCCAACTAGAGATTTTGCAAATTCAATTAACCTTTTGGCTATTCCACCACTATTCATAATGTGGCCGGCAAGGATAAAAAAGGGAATAGCGAGTAGAGAAAAACTATCTAAACCGGTAGCCACTCTTTGAGAAATAGTGGTAAAAGCAGGAATAGTATCTACACTAAATAACAAGGTTAGTACCGAAGCTATCCCAATACTCCAGGCAATGGGAACGCGAATTCCCACCAAAACTATAAAGCTAAAAATTAAAACAAATATTTCCATTTACCGATTTGCTTTTAATTCCTGCAAGGTTTGCCGCATTTGCATCCATTTAAAATAAATAATCATCAAGCCTGAAATAGGTAAAACCAGGTATACAAATCCCATAGGCAAACCTAAAGCTGCAGAAGTTTGTTCGAGCTTAAAGGAAACATACACATACCTACCACCGCCAATTACAAAAATTGCAGTGGTAAAAAGCATAATTATTAATTGCACCAGGAGATCGAGTTTTAATTTTGTCCTGATACTAAACGATTTTGGAAGTAAATCTATAGTGATATGCGTATTTCTACCCGAAATATAAACGGCCCCAAAAAGGCTAACCCAAATTAGCATAAAACGCGCCAACTCATCTGTCCACGAGCTTTGATCTGCCAAGAGGTAACGACTACAAACACCCCATAACACGCTAAACAACATTACTGTTACCAGGCAAACAACCAACCATTCTAAAAACCAGTTAAGTTTTCTACTCATTTCCTAAGCTTTTAATTTCTTGAATGGTTTTGTATAATTCAGGTTCTGTTTTTTCTAAATCTTTAATTATATGGCTACTTTTTTCTTTGAATAATTCTTTATCAGGGTAAGTGACTTTCACCCCTTCTTTCTTAATTGCCGTCAATGCCTCTATTTCGGCAATCTCCCATAATTCCCTTTGTTTTACTGAAGCGTCCTGAGCAGCTTCCTGGATCCATCTCTTTTCTTCAGAAGAAAGCTTGTTATAAATCTGCGTACTTATCACCAAAATATCGGGGACAGCCGAATGCTCATCTAATGAAAAATTTTTACAAATTTCGTAATGTCTTGACGTGTAAAAGCTGGGCAAATTATTTTCTGCTCCTTCTACTACTCCTTGCTGTAGTGAAGTATAAAGTTCTCCCCAGGAAACCGGTGTTGGGGAACCTCCAAGGGTTTTTACAAGATTAATTGCCGTAGGACTTTGCATTACTCTTATTTTCAAACCTTTTAAATCTGCCGGAGTTTCAATAGGAGTGTCTTTTGTATAAAATGAACGGCTGCCCGCATCAAAATAGGTTAAGCCCCTTAACCAATATTTCTCGCCGTCTAAAAGAAGTTCATTTCCAAGCTCGCTATCATAAAGCTTATAACGATGCTCGCGGTCTTTAAAAATATAAGGATAACCAAAAACGCGAAGTTTAGGGGAAAAATTTTCCATCACGGCAGATGACACTTTGGTCATCGCCAAACCACCCAGTTGCAAAAGTTCCAAACTCTGCCTTTCTGAACCTAACTGCCCGCCGGGATAAACCTCTATTATTAATTCCCCATTAGATTTTTCTTCAACACGCTGAGCAAAAAAGGCTAAAGCCTGGTGAACAGGATGATCCAGACTCAAGCCGTGGGAAAGTTTTAAAGAATTCACCTCCTCTTTCTGGCTACAGGAAGCAAAGAGAATTAAGACAATAAAAAGTTTGAAAACTGATCTCATGTAGATCTTATTTCAGTAATTATTTTTAGCACTTTAGCCACATTGTTTTTTATAGATTCAAAATCAGAATTTTCAACCATATTCTTTGGAATAAGTGCTGACCCCATTCCAACGCAAGTAACTCCAGCGTTAAACCATGCTGTTATATTTTCTTCTTCAAGACTAACTCCGCCACTTGGCATAATTGAAGTCCAGGGTTGCGGGCCTTTTATAGCCTTTACAAAACCGGGCCCTAAAACAGCCGCCGGAAACAATTTTACTATTTCGCAACCCAATTCTTCAGCCTGGCTAATTTCGGTAAGAGTACCGCAACCGGGTAGGTATAACACTTTTCTACGGTTACAAACTTTAGCAACATCTTCTCTAATTACCGGGCTTACTACGAATTCTGCACCTAAATTCATATATAGACTGGCTGTACTGGCATCTACTACAGAACCTACACCAAGTATCATTTCGGGACATTCTTTTCTTGAAAATTTTACGAGATTTGCAAAGACTTCGTGAGCAAATTCTCCCCTGTGAGTAAATTCAAAAAACCGTGCTCCTCCTTGATATACTGCTGTAAGCACTTGCTTAACTAATTCCTGGTCCTGGTGATAGAATAAAGGCACTAGCCCCAATTCTCTCATTTTTATCGCAATTTCCGGTCTGGATATTTTTTTCATATTTTTAAAATTTATGTCCCAAAGGGTAAACTTGTCACTTGTTTATAAGAATTGCAATATCTGCTGCATTATTGCCTCCAGCATCATGCTGGTTTCATAATTTATCTTTTAATTCGTCCTGAACCATCTCCCTCAATTAATTCTAATACTTCTTCTTTGCTTACTCTATTAAAATCTCCCACAATAGAATGTTTTAAACAGGAAGCCGCCGTGGCAAAATCCAGTGTTTTTTGATCTTCAAAATGCTGAAGCCCATAAATAAGTGCTCCCATAAAACTATCTCCCGCCCCCACACGATCTACTATTGGATAAATATTATATTCTGTAGATGATAATAGCACTGCTCCTGTAAACATATTTGCCGACCATTTGTGATGAGAGGCATTTAATTCTTCACGATTTGTGATCGCGATTTTCTGTAATGAAGGAAACTTTTTAGATAGCGCTTTAGAAAGTTCGTGATTATTCTGAATATCTCTTATATTGAAAAACTGGTTACAGGCATAAGCACCCGCAAGTAAAACATCGGTTTGTCCCACTAGTTTCGTCATCGTTTCTTCAGGATTTGCTCTTTCGTATTGCCAAAGATTTCCGCGGAAATTAAGATCTCCAGAAATTTTAATCCCCTTACTTTTAGCCACCTCAACTGCATGCAAACAAACTTTTGCAGCTTTTGCCGAAATTGCCGGAGTAATACCTGACCAATGGAACCAGTTGCAATCTTTAAAAATCTCATCCCAATTAAACCATTCGGGTTCTATTTGTGAAAAAGCTGAATTTTCCCGGTCATAAATTATTTTCCCGGGACGATTGATAGCGCCGGTTTCCAAAAAGTATAATCCTAATCGCTGCCCCTCAAATTTTATGTGATTTAAACCTACATTATTATTTCGTAAATCATTTATGGCTGATTTCCCTAAATCGTTTTCGGGTAAAACACTTAAAAACTCGGTTTTTAAACCAAAGTTTGCTGCAGTTATAAGCACATTTGCCTCACTCCCGCCGTACACAACTTTAAAATTATTTATTTGCGAAAACCTTAGCGCATCTTCGCAAGACAGGCGCATCAATAATTCTCCCAGGCTCACCAGCTTTTTCATAAATTACTTTTTGTTCATTTCAGGAAATTCAAAATAAGATTCTGCATTGTAATAACATATATCCTGAATTATTTTACCTATCCATTCTATATCTTCAGGAAGTTCTTTGTTTTCAATATCCTTTCCGAATAAATTACATAAAACGCGTCTAAAATATTCGTGCCTTGGTACAGATAAGAAACTTCTACTATCAGTTAACATTCCGACAAAACAACTGATTAAACCCATATTTGATAATGAATTCAACTGTTTTTCCATTCCATCTTTTTGATCTAAAAACCACCAGGCAGAGCCATGCTGAATTTTTCCTTTACGAGAATCACTCATAAAATTCCCGGCCATCGTGGCCATCACTTCATTATCTGAAGGATTCACGTTATAAAGAATGGTTTTAGGCAAATTTTCATTTTTATTTAATATATCTAAAAATTTTGCCAGCGGCTTAGCCTGGTTTAAATCTCCAATACTATCTACGCCTGCATCTTTACCAATTTGGTTGAGTAATTTGGAATTGGTATCCCGCACCGGGCCCAGGTGTAATTGCATGGTCCAGTTCTTTTCAGCATACAAGCTACCTAATTTCAATAATAAAGCGGATTGATATTTCTCAGACTCTTTCGCAGTAAGGCTTTCTCCTGCTAATTTTTTCTTGAGTAAATTATCTATTTCGCTTTTAGAAAAATCTTCAGCCAGCATTCTTTCTAAGCCGTGGTCTGAAAGCCTACACCCGTGTTGATGAAAATAATCTATTCTACTTGCTACTGCTTTAATAAGGGAATCAAAATCTTTAATATCTACTTTAGTTTGATTTCCTATTCTTTTTAAATAGGCTGCAAAATCATGGCTTTCAATATTCAATAAACCATCTGGTCTAAAAGTGGGAAGCACTTTTACTTCAAAACCGTCTTCCGCTATCTTTTTATGGTGTTTTAAATCATCGGCAGGATCATCTGTGGTGCAAACCACTTTTACATTCATTTTCTTTAGCAAATTCCTGGTAGAATAAGCCTGGGTAGCAAGCAAAGAATTACATTGATTGTAGATCTTTTTGGCATTTTTCTCAGTCAATAAATCGGTAATACCAAAATAGCGTTGCAATTCTAAATGCGTCCAATGATAAAGCGGATTTCGCATGGTATAAGGAATGGTTTCTGCCCATTTCTGAAATTTCTCCTCATCGCTACTATTTCCCGTAATATATTTTTCTTCAATACCAAGCGCCCGCATAGCACGCCATTTATAATGATCTCCAGCAATCCAGATTTCTGTAAGGTTTTTAAATTGCCTGTCTTCAGCTATGTCTTCAACTGGCAAATGGCAGTGATAATCTATAATAGGCATATCTTTAGCATAGCGCTCGTAAAGCTCTTTAGCAAAGCTATTTTCCAGAAGAAAATCTTCTTCAATAAAATTCGTCATTTAATTCACTCTTTTCGGTTGTTATCTTAGCGTAAATACGGCTTCTTTAAACTGGGCTGCACCTAATTCCAGGCTCCTGGCAGAAGGGCTGGAACTTCCTATATAAATTTTAAATTCTCCTTTTTCTATTATACTTTCCCCATCATTGTTTACGAGTTCCATCATTTCGGGGGTGATTTCAAATCTTATTTCTTTGGAACTTCCTGCTTTTAAATTTACTCTTTTAATTCCGTAAAGTTGATATTTAGGCGCATCTACAGAAGTTTCTATATCTGAAACATACAATTGCACCACTTCTTCGGCTTCACGATTTCCCACATTAGAAATTTCTAAACTCGCTTCCAGGTTTTGCCCTTTTCGAATTTTTTCTTTGGATAATTTTATTGCAGAAAATTCAAAATCTGAATAGCTCAACCCATAACCAAAAGGATACATTGGCTCCGCATCCATATATTTATAGGTTCTTCCTTTCATCGTATAATCTTCGTAAGGAGGTAAATCGTCTAAAGATTTTGGAAAAGTAATTGGCAATCTGCCGGATGGAGAAACCTCTCCAAATATAATATCTGCCACGGCGTTACCACCTTCCTGGCCGGGATACCAAACCATTAATACAGCGTCTGCCAGTTCGTGTACTTCTTCCAGGTTTATTGGGCTTCCACCCGTAATTACAGCAATTACCGGGTTATCGCCGGCGGCTTCATTTAATTTTCGTAAATAATCCAGCTGGTTTTTAGGAAGATTATAATCCAACCTATCTCCAAAAGTTTCTGAAGCTATAGACTCCCCTTCTTCACCTTCTAATACTCCCGAAATTCCTAACACCGCAATAGTAGCATCGCTATTTGCAGCATTCGGCGAAGCCCAATCCTGCGGGTTGGCATTTGGACGATCTAACAAAGTCCCCTGGCGGTATTGTAACTGACTTTGAGGTTTTATTGCTCCTGCTATTCCTTCAATAATTGTAACCAAATCGGGATTTACACCGTGATAGTTACCAAGCAAAATTTCAACACTCGTAGCATTTGGCCCGGTAATAAAATATTTCGCCAGGTCATTTTTCAAAGGAAGTACATTGTTATTTTTAAGCATCACGATAGACTTTTGGGCAGTCTCCCTGGCCAATGCTCTGTGTTCACTTGTATTAATATCTTTTGCAGAAAGTTTAGAATAAGGATTATTTGTAGGGGAATCAAAAAGACCAAGTTTAAACTTGGTTTTCATCAAAACGGCAAGTTGCTTGTCTATTTCTTCTTCGGTTACCAAGCCTTGATTTACCGCTTCTACCAAAGAAGGATAAACGCTACCACAGTTAAGGTTAACCCCGCTTTTTATTCCAAGAGCCGCAGCTTCTTCAGGAGTTTCCACAACATTGTGACCTCCATAAAAATCTTCCAATGCCCAGCAATCGCTTACCACATGGCCTTTAAAACCCCACTTATCCCGTAGCACATCGGTAAGTAAATATTCATTTGCACAACAAGGTTCACCGTTAGTAGCATTATAAGCGCACATAATAGTCTCTACCTCAGCATTTACAAGAGCTTCAAAAGCTGGTAGGTAAGTTTCCCATAAATCTTTTTGTGAGGCTACTGCATTAAATTCGTGTCTTAATTTCTCTGGACCGCTATGCACCGCATAATGTTTTGCGGCCGCTGCGGTTTTAAGATATTTATCATCATCTCCCTGCAGGCCTTTTACAAACGCAACTCCTAATTTTGCAGTAAGAAAAGGATCTTCCCCGTAAGTTTCCTGTCCTCTTCCCCACCGCGGATCACGAAAAATATTAATGTTCGGTGTCCAAAATGTTAGTCCGCTGTATTGTCTTCTATACCCATTTTCTACGGCGGTATTATGATTGCCCCGGGCCTCATCTGAAATTGCTGAAGAAACTTTAAAAATTAAATCTTCATCAAAAGTAGCACCCATCCCAATAGCCTGCGGAAAAACCGTAGCGACACCAGAACGACCAATTCCGTGCAATGCTTCATTCCACCAATTATATTCAGGGATACTTAATCTTTCTATGGCCGGGCTATCGTGCATCATTTGCATCGCCTTTTCTTCTAAAGTCAATCGATTGATTAAATCAGCAACTCTTTCATCTATACTTAATGACTCGTCCCTGAAACCATATTCCCTGCCTTTCTCCTGGGCATTAATTGACCCCAGATTTCCGAAAACAAAAACCAATACAAAGGCGCCCAATACTTTATAATTCATAATTTTATGAGTTTAAAGTTTATAAATCATTAAATAAACGATTTTTTCTTAAAAATGTCTTAACAAATTAAACATAAATTTATAATAAACACAACCGATTGCATACAAAATTTTGTCGGCAAGCTTTTTTTGTCTAATTTTCAGCTCACAATCGTTTGATAAAATTATAATGAATTTAAAGAAATTTATTTCCCTGGGCTTTTTATGCCTTTTAGCAGTCAATATTCAAGCCCAGAAAGGTTATGAACTCTGGTTAGATTATACAGAAATACAGGATCCTGATGTTGAAAAAAAATATGCACCTTTTCTAAATAATGTGGAATTAATTGGTAATTCTTCTACAATTCAGGCTATAAAGGAAGAGTTACAACTAGCTCGAGAAGGTTTTGCTTTTGAAAATTCAAAACTCAGTAATGATTCAAAATTAATTATTGGAATACAAAGTAAACTGCCAACGGCAATAAGAAACATTGTCAATACTGAAAACCTGGGAGAAGAAGGTTATAAAATCACTTCTCTTAATAATGGAAAGACTATTGTAGTAAGTGGAAATTCTGAGATAGCGCTTCTTTATGGAACTTACGGCTTGCTTCGCGAAATGCAGCAAAAAAATGATATTTCAGATTTAAAAATTGAAGAAAAACCGGAAATCCAGAAGCGTGTTTTAAATCACTGGGATAATTTAGACCGCACGGTAGAACGTGGGTACGCCGGTTTTTCAATTTGGGATTGGCATCTTTTACCCGAACTTATAAAACCCGAATATAAAGATTACGCCCGAGCTAATGCTGCAATAGGAATTAACGGTACGGTCTTGACCAATGTAAATTCTAACGCGCTAATTCTAACCCCTCATTATATTGAAAAAGTAAAAGCCCTGGCCAAAGTTTTTCGACCTTACGGAATCCAGGTTTACCTAACGGCAAGATTTTCTGCCCCAATTGAATTAGGCGATCTTGATACTGCCGATCCTTTAAATGAAGATGTGAAGCAGTGGTGGAAAAACATTGCTGATGAAATATATGCTGAAATCCCCGATTTTGGAGGTTTTCTAGTTAAAGCTGATTCGGAAGGCCAACCAGGACCTTTTCAGTATAATAGAACCCACGTAGACGGCGCCAATATGTTGGCCGAAGCGGTTGCTCCCCATAACGGAATCATAATGTGGCGAGCCTTTGTTTATTCTGAAGAAGATCCTGACGATCGCGCAAAACAAGCTTACGACCAGTTTATTCCTTATGATGGAAAATTTGCAGATAATGTTTTGGTACAGGTTAAAAATGGTGCTATAGATTTTCAACCTAGAGAACCATTCCACCCAATGTTTGGGGCAATGCCAGATACTCCTTTAATGATGGAATTTCAAATAACTCAGGAATATTTAGGCTTCAGCTCTCACCTGGTTTTTCTTCCAAAACTGTTTGAGGAAGTTTTAGACGAAGACACTTATGCCGATGGTGAAAACTCTACGGTAGCCAAAGTAATTGACGGCACAAATTCAAATAAAAAATTAACCGGAATAGCTGGGGTTGCCAATATTGGTACTGAAAAGAACTGGACAGGACACCCCTTTGGGCAGGCAAACTGGTATGGCTTTGGGAGATTGGCCTGGGATCCTTATATGGATTCTAAAGATATCGCAGAAGAATGGTTAAAAATAAATTTTTCTAATGAAGAAGACTTTATAAAACCTATGACCGATCTCTTAATAGAATCTCGCGAAGCGGTAGTAAATTACATGACACCTTTGGGACTACACCATATTATGGCCACCAGTCACCATTACGGTCCGGGGCCCTGGGTAGACGATCTTGGCCGGCCAGAATGGAACCCCGTATATTATCATAAAGCTGATAAAAATGGGATAGGGTTTGATAGAACCAGTTCTGGCAGTAATGCACTTGCTCAATACGCTAAACCTATTGAAGAAAAATATAGTAATCCTAAAACCACGCCTGAAAAATACTTACTGTGGTTTCACCATCTTCCCTGGGATTATAAAATGGATAATGGTAAAACGCTTTGGAATAATATGGCTCTACATTATCAAAAAGGTGTAGAACAGGTGGAAGAAATGCAGTCTACCTGGAAAAAAATGGAACAATATGTAAATAAGGCAGAATTTAAAAAAACCTCCATGTTACTGGAAATTCAGTTAAAAGAAGCAAAATGGTGGCGAGATGCCTGCCTTAGCTATTTCCAGCAATTCTCTGAAATGGAATTGCCTGCCGGAGTACCTGAACCAGAACATAATTTAGAATATTATAAATCAATAGAACGTCCATATGCACCAGGTATAAATCCTTCCTGGTAACTCAAAAATTTATAAAAATGACTAAACAATTAACAGCAATCGTAACGGGAGCAAACGCCGGACTAGGTTTTGCTACAGCCAAAAAATTCTGTGAAAAAGGAATTAAAACTTACGTAAACGGAAGAAATAAAGAAAAGACCGAAGAGGCCTGTAAAGAATTAGGCGAAAACGCCATACCCTTTATTCTGGACCTTAATAATTTAGATCAAATTCCCGCAGCGATAGAAAAGATTGGGCAGGAAGCCGAAAGTATTGATATCCTGGTAAATAATGCCGGGATTAATATGAAAAAAGAATTCCTGGAAGTAACCAACGAAGAATTTCAGAATATTTTACATACCAATGTTTTGGGACTTTTCGCAATTAGTCGGGAAGTGGCGAAAATAATGAAGAAACAGAATTCGGGTAGTATCATCAATATTAGCTCGATGGCTGCGCAATATGGTATTCCTAAAGTTATTGCTTATTCCGCAAGTAAAACCGCTGTAGACGGGATGACGCGTGCAATGGCTGTAGATTTAGCGCAATTTGGGATTCGTGTAAATGCGGTGGCCCCCGGTTTTATTGAAACCAATATGTCTCGAAAAGCTTTGAACAACGATCCTGAAAGAAAAAATAAGGTTTTATCCAGAACGCCAATGGGTAAATTAGGGCAACCTTCAGATATCGCTGATGCTGTTTACTATTTTGCTACTAATGAATCATCATTTGTTACAGGAACAATTTTACCGGTAGACGGTGGAAATTCAATAGGGTTTTAGGATGATTGCAATGCAACAAACAATGCGATGGTACGGCCCAAACGACGTACTATCGCTAAAAGATTTAAAACAAGCCGGGATAACTGGAATAGTTACCGCTTTACACGAAATTCCCGTAGGGGAAATTTGGACCGAAGAAGCTATTCTGGAAAGAAAAAATCTCATAGAAAGCCACGGCCTGGAATGGAGCGTAATTGAAAGCCTGCCGGTGCATGAAGACATAAAAAAAGCATCGGGAAACTATAAAGAATACATAGAAAATTATAAAGTAAGCCTTCAAAATATCGGCAAATGCGGTATTCGCGTTGTCGCTTATAATTTTATGCCAATTCTGGATTGGGTTCGCACAGATCATTTTCATGAAAATGAAGAAGGCGCTTCAGTTTTAAAATTCGACCCTTTAAAATTTACCTATTTTGACTTGTTTTTACTAAAAAGAAAAAATGCAGAAAAAGATTATACCGAAGAGCAGATTACTGCAGCCAAAAAAGTAGGTGATAATCTTTCTTCCGAAGAAAAAGAAGAACTTTTTAAAAGTATTCTTTTAGGATTACCGGGAAGTACCGAAAATTTTACAGCCGAAATTATTAAGGACCTCCTGCAGTCATATTCGCATATTAACGATGAAAAATTACGGGAAAACCTCATTAATTTTTTATCTGAAGTTACCCCAACAGCTGAAGAAAGCAATGTAAACCTCGCTATTCATCCAGACGATCCGCCGTTTTCGGTATTGGGCTTGCCACGTGTAGTGAGCAACCACGAAGACCTGAAATTTATCTTTGAAAATGTAAAAAGCAAATCCAACGGACTCTGTTATTGCACCGGCTCTTTAGGTGCAAATCCTGCACACGATCTTCTTGAGATTTACGATGAATTTGAAGAAAGAATTCATTTTTTACACCTAAGAAATGTAAAAAAGAAAGTAACCGGAGTATTTATGGAATCTAACCACCTGGATGGCGATGTCCCCATGTTAGACGTGGTAAAACGCATATTAAAAACCATGCAAAAAAAGAATCAAAGTATCCCAATGCGGCCAGATCACGGCTACCTGCATACTTTAGAAGCTAATAAAAACTATTATGCCGGCTATTCTTTTATAGGAAGATTAAAAGGGCTTGCTGAATTGCGCGGACTCGAATTAGGATTACAGGAATCATTTAAATAATTACTATGAAGCTCCCATATTTCTATAAAACTGAATTTTCGGAGAATATATCCATCCTGCCAGGTTTTTAAACCTGGCAGAATTTACAAAAACGTTTATATACATTAAAAACTATGAATTCACTAAAAATATTTAAAAAATCGGTTTTTATTCTGGCAATTGCTGCTGCGTTTACCGCTTGCAAATCCAATACCGATTCTGAAGAAAAAGAAGTTAAGGCGCAAACAGAAGATTCTTCAGAAATAGGACTAAAAGATTATTATGAAGATTATTTCCCAATGGGTGTGGCGGTTGCGCCAAATTCTGTCAAAGGAAAATCGGCTGAATTGATCAAAAAGGAATACAACAGTATCACGCCGGAAAATGTGATGAAAATGGGACCTATTCATCCCGAAAAAGATAAATTCTATTGGGAAGACGCCGATCTACTCGCCGAATTTGCAAAAGAAAACAATTTAAAAATGAGAGGACACGCCCTGGTTTGGCACCAACAAACCGGCGGCTGGATCTTTGAAAATGAAAATGGCGGCAAAGTAAGTAAAGAAGAGCTATTAAAACGCATGAAAAATCATATAGATTCGGTTGTGTCTCGCTATTCAGATATTATTTATGCCTGGGATGTGGTAAACGAAGCCGTAGCCGATGATTCTACGAAAGTATATCGAGAATCAGAATGGCTTAAAATTGCTGGAAAAGATTTCCTGGTAAAAGCTTTTGAATATGCTCGCGAAGCAGATCCAAATGTGAAGCTATTTTATAATGATTACAATGCGATTATTCCTGAAAAAAGAGACCGCATTATTGAATTATTAAAATATCTCCAGGAAAATAATGCTCCAATTGATGGTGTGGGAATTCAGGCTCACTGGTCTATTCACGGCCCTTCAGAAGAAGAATTAAGAGAAGCCCTGGATTTGTATTCAGCATTAGGCCTTGAAATTCAAATTACCGAACTTGATGTTTCACTTTATCCCTGGGAAAAGGAACGCCGCGAACTTAAAGAAGGTGAATCCGATGAATTTACTCCCGAACTGGAACAAAAACAAATTGAAGCCTACGATATGTTTTTTAGGGTTTTTAGGGATTATAAAGACGTAATTACCGGGGTGACTTTCTGGAATATTTCAGACAGATATTCTTGGTTAGACACCTACCCTGTTGCGGGACGAAAGAATTATCCGCTCTTATTCGATGAAAATTTTGAACGTAAAAAAGCGTACGAAAAAGTGGTTGAATTTGAATCCCAACCCGAAACCAAAACTCCTTAAAAATGCCAAAACCATCAATTATCAATTTGCAAAAAGTTTGCTCTCTTTTTCTTTGTTTCGGTTTTCTCCAAACTGCTTTTGCGCAGAATGATTATGTAAGTTTTGAGAAGGTTGAAAAGGCTTTTCCATTAAATTCTGTAAGGCTATTTTTAGACTCAGAAGATCACGCGGGAGTTCATTTAGTTGCTGAAGATCTACAAACAGATTTCAAAAAAGTAACCGGAAATGAGCCTGAAATTTCTTCAGAAGAAATCAATGGAAAGTACCCGGTAATTATTGGAACTATTGGAAAAAGTAAATTGATTGATAAGTTGATTTCCAGCGCTAAGTTGGACGTTTCTGAAATAGAAGGAAAATGGGAAAACTTCTTAATTGAGGTGGTTGAAAATCCATCGCCGGGAGTAGAAAAAGCTTTGGTAATTGCTGGCAGTGATAAACGAGGAACTATTTTTGGAATGTATGATCTTTCAGAAAAAATGGGAGTTTCTCCGTGGCACTGGTGGGCTGATGTTCCGGTTAAAAAAGTAGAGCAATTATATGTAAAACCAGGAAGCTATACATCGGGAACTCCAAAAGTTAAATACCGCGGAATTTTTATAAACGATGAAGAACCTGGGCTTGGAAATTGGGCCCGGGAAAAATTTGGTGGCATAAACAGCAAAATGTATGAACAGGTTTTTAAACTTATTCTGCGTTTAAGAGGAAATTATTTATGGCCTGCCATGTGGGGAAAAGCTTTTAATGAAGACGATCCTAAAAATCCGGTCTTAGCCGATAAATATGGGATTGTAATGGGAACTTCTCATCACGAACCTATGGTTAGGGCGCAAAAAGAATGGGGCACACATCGCGAAAATCACGGCAACGGCGAGTGGGATTACCAAACCAATGCTGAAGGTTTACGAGATTTTTGGAGAGATGGTTTTGAAAGAAATCAGGATTTCGAAAATTTGGTAACCATTGGAATGCGTGGTGATGGGGACGAACCAATGACCGAAGGTACTGCGATAGAATTACTGGAAACAATTGTTGCAGATCAGCGGGAAATTATTGCTGATGTTACGGGAAAACCAGCCAGCGAAACTCCGCAGGTTTGGGCTTTATATAAAGAAGTTCAGGATTATTACGACCAGGGAATGCGAGTTCCAGATGACGTGACTTTGCTCCTTGCCGATGACAATTGGGGAAACATAAGAAAATTACCAGATCCTGCTGATAAGCCTCGAGAAGGTGGCTACGGAATTTATTATCATTTTGATTATGTAGGTGGCCCAAGAAATTATAAATGGTTGAATACCACTCAAATTGAGCGAGTTTGGGAGCAAATGAATCTTGCGTATCAATATGACGCTACCGAATTATGGGTGGTAAACGTAGGCGATTTAAAGCCTATGGAATTTCCAATTAGTTTCTTTTTAGATTTTGCCTGGAATCCGGAAGCCATGGATGCTAATAAACTTCAAGATTATTCGAAAGATTGGGCTAAAAAACAATTCGGGGATGAATATGCTTCGGAAATCGGTGAAATCTTAGATACCTACACTAAGTATAATAGTCGCAGAAAACCTGAAATGTTGAGTCCGGAGACTTATAGTTTAGTCAATTATAACGAAGCGGAAAACGTAGTGAAAGATTATAATAAATTAGTTGAAAAAGCAGAAGAAATAAACAATAGACTTCCTGCGGAATATAAAGACGCCTATTATCAATTGGTTTTGTTTCCGGTTAAAGCATCGGCCAATTTAAATGAATTGTATGTAGCCACCGCTAAAAACCGATTGTATGCAGAACAAGGTCGTGCTGTAGCAAATTCTTATGCCGAAAAAGTAAAAGAATTATATCAAAAGGATTCCGAATTAACCGAGGAATATCACAATATCGCCGATGGCAAATGGAACCATATGATGTCTCAAAATCATATTGGTTACACTTACTGGCAACAACCCGAAGAACAGGTAATGCCAGAGGTTAAAACCATTGAAGTTGCTAAAAAACCTGAAATGGGTGTTGCAATTGAAGGTTCTAAAGAATCCTGGCCCGCTTCAAATGAAACGGCAAGACTGCCAGAATTTACTTCTGTAGCAGATCAAAAATCTTATGTTGAAATCTTTAATAAAGGAAAAGGAACTTTCGATTTTAAAGTAAAGAAAAACGATAAATGGATTCAGGTTTCAGAAGAATCTGGTTCAGTTTCAGATCAAAAAAGGCTTTCTATAAGTATTGATTGGAATAAGGCCCCAAAGGGAAAATCCCCAGGAAATTTTAGTATTCAGCAGGGCAGAAAATCAGTTAAAATTGAAGTTCCAATCCATAACCTCAGTCCTGGAAACATAAAAGGTTTTGTAGAAAGCAACCATTATATTGCGATAGAAGCTGCCAATTATAGCGAAAAAGGCAACGACGAACAAGGATGGACTTTAGTCCCGAATTTAGGAAAAACAGGCTCAACAATGACTGCTTTTGCTAAAACTCCAACCCACGGCGAATGGTCAGAAGATAATCCATACCTGGCATATGATTTTCATAATTTAAGCACAGGAAAAATGAAAATAGAATTCCTGCTTTCTCCTACCCTCGATTTTCATAATAAGGGAGGGTTAAGATTTGCTTATTCCATTGACGATAAAAAACCGCAGATTATTAATCTGCATCAGGATACTAAAGATGATTGGGGTACTTCGGTAGGGAATAATATTACCAGGGTAACTTCAGAATTAAATCTAGAAGAAAAAGGAAATCATACGTTGAAAATTTGGGCTATAGATTCTGGAATTGCGCTTCAGAAAATAATTATTAGAAAAGGAGAAATAGGAGAATCTTATTTAGGCCCACCAGAGAGCAAAACTGCTAAATAAACAAAATTGAAGAAGATTTTCAGCTTTAAAAACCTGATTCCAGCCAATTAAAAAATAGTATATTCATCAGTGTAAAACCATTTAACTAAAAACAAGATGAGCAACCTCCCAAGACGAAAATTTTTGCAACAAACGGCATTGGCCACAGCCGGTTTAAGTTTATCTGGATCACTTTTAGCAAATCCTATTTCTATTTTTTCAGCAAATGATACGGTTAATTTTGGGGTAATTGGTTGCAAAGGTATGGGCTGGGCCAATATACAGGCACATTTAAAATTACCTAATATAAATTGTATAGCCCTGGCAGATATAGACCAGCGTGTTTTAGATGAAAGATCTGCCCAGATAAAAGAAATAAGCGGCAAGGCACCAACACAGTATAAAGATTATCGTAAAATGTTAGAAAACAAAGATATTGATGCGGTAATTATAGGCACGCCAGACCATTGGCATTGTTTAAATATGGTAGATGCCCTGCAGGCTGATAAACACGTATATGTAGAAAAACCTCTGGCTAACAGTATTGAAGAATGTAACGTAATGCTTGATGCAGGCAGGAAGTATAATAAAATGGTTCAGGTTGGCCAATGGCAACGAAGCGGAAAACATTATGACGATGCCATAAAATATGTGCAATCGGGTGAACTTGGGCAAATTCGATTAGTTAAATGCTGGGCTTACCAGGGTTGGATGAATCCGGTTCCGGTTAAACCCAATTCTACTCCACCGGATGGTGTAGATTACCAGATGTGGTTAGGCCCCGCGCCAGATAGGCCGTTTAACGAAAATAG
Source organism: Salegentibacter sp. BDJ18 (assembly GCF_017579965.1). Lineage (NCBI taxonomy): Bacteria > Pseudomonadati > Bacteroidota > Flavobacteriia > Flavobacteriales > Flavobacteriaceae > Salegentibacter > Salegentibacter sp. BDJ18. Next base: position 58,285 of record NZ_JAFLQX010000010.1, on the reverse strand, counting down.
ATTTCATTTTAATTTTAGATGGTTTTGGGATTACGCCGGTGGCTTAATGACCGATTGGGGCGTCCACGAGATAGACATCGCACTTTATGCTATGGGAGCAAAAGCACCAAAATCAATTTTAGCTTCAGGCGGAAAATTTGCTTATCCTAATGATGCTTCTGAAACCCCGGACACTCTCCAAACCGTCTATGAATTTGAAGATTTTAACCTCTTATGGGAGCACGCCACGGGTATAGATGGCGGAAACTACGGAAGAACCGAGGGTATAGCTTTTATTGGAAATAACGGCACCTTAGTAGTAAACCGTGATGGTTGGGAAGTTATTCCTGAAGGAGAAAATAAAAATGATGAATGGGTGACCAAAACTAAAAGAATAGATCTAATTACTCCACAAGGAAATGCGTTAGAAAATCACGCCGAAAATTTTGTATCAGCTATTCGAGTAAACGATAGTTCAAAACTCACCTGCGGCGTAGAAACCGGAAGTATTGCCGCAATAACCGCTCATATGGGGAATATCGCCTATAAAACCGGAAAAAAACTGTACTGGAATGCTGAATCTGGATCATTCGAAGATGCTGAGGCAGATGCGTTGGTAAGAGCTAATTATCATAACGGCTGGAAACTCCCAAAAGTTTAAAAATCCACGTCTCAAAATTACCAGCGAACCCCTTTTACATTCATCTCCAGGCTGTAAAGAGCCTGTTGAGCAGTGATAAAAAGGGTTTGTTGGTTTTTACCACCAAAAGTCACATTTGCTGTCCAATCTTTATCTATTGGAATATGCTGAATTTTATTTCCAGATTTATCGAAAACTGTCACGCCATTTCCGGTAAGGTAAACGTTGCCCCTATTGTCTATAGTCATCCCATCTGAACCTAATTCAGTAAAAAGCTTTTTATCTGAAAGGCTACCATCGCGATTAATTCTATAGGAATAGGTTTTATTAGCACCTATATCGGCGATGTATAAGGTTTTCCCATCGGGAGTGCCAATAATTCCGTTGGGTTGTACCAGATCATCTACCACAATACTTATTTCGCCCTGCGGATTCACATAGTAAACGCGCTCCTCTTCAATTTCCTTTTCGGTACGTTCCCAGTAATCCCTCTGATAATAAGGATCTGTAAAGTAAAATCCGCCACCTGGGGCAATCCATAAATCATTGGGACCGTTTAACCTCTTTCCCTGGTAAGAATCAACTAAAACCTCAACTTCTTTTTCAGAATTAATTTTCCAGATTTCTGAATTTTCATCTGCAGCAGCTAGAAGATTTCCTTCTGAATCAAAATAAAGCCCATTAGCGCGGCCCGAATTTTCCATAAAAACCGAAATAGTACCTTCTTCTGCAGACCATTTATAGATTCTATTATTCGGCTGATCGGTAAAATAAATATTTCCTTCAGCCTCTGAAGCAGGACCTTCGGTAAACTCGAATTCATTTGAAATAAGCTGTAGTTCCTGCCCTTCTTTAATTAATTCTTTTTGAGAGCTACAGGAAGTAACCCCCAAAATCAGGATGAAAAACGATAAAAATCTTAATTTAATAGTATTCATAAAAAAGCCTTTCCCTAAAGATAGGGAAAGGCTTTTAAAAGTGAATTAAACTACGTAGGTTAAAATATAAATCCTTTCTAAAGTGTAATTTATCGTCATTCTGAATTTATTTCAGAATCTAAGATTTATAGAATTCTTTCAAATTAGAAGCTGAAACAAGTTCAGCTTGACGAACCCTCAGCCATAGCTTTTCATCAAATAAACCTACAAGGTTTCAGAAACCTTGCAGGAATAAACTACCATCTATGATGAACTTCCTGTTTTAAATATTCATCATAGATCTTATTCATTTCTTTAATTTTTTCATTGCTTAGCTCCGGCCTGTCATAGATAGATAGGTTAGACAGCAATTGTTCTTCTTTTGAAGCGCCGGGAATTGTACAACTAACCTCAGGAAATTTAAGAATCCATTGCAGCGCAATTGGAGCGAGGTTTTGAACTTCAGGAAACAATTTTTTAAGCTCTTCCACCGCCTTTAAACCGCGATTGAAGTCTATTCCAGAAAAAGTTTCTCCTTTATCAAAAGCTTCTCCATTTCGATTAAAATTTCGGTGATCTTCCTTATCAAAACTGGCATTTTTATCGAATTTACCAGTTAATAATCCACTGGCAAGCGGAACGCGGGCAATGATACCGATATTTTTCTTTTTAGCCTGTTCAAAGAAAAGCTCTGAAGGACGCTGCCTGAATAAATTAAATATAATTTGAACGGTTTCAACATTATCATATTCAATCGCTTTTAAAGCCTCTTCCACTTTTTCAACACTAACACCAAAATGCAGTATTTTACCCTGATCTTTTAATTTCTGAAAGGTTTCAAAGATCTCGGGACGATAATATACATCTGTAGGCGGGCAGTGCAACTGGATTAGATCTAGCGCTTCAAAACCGGTTCTTTTAAGACTTTCTTCTACATAAGCGGTAAGTGCTTCAGGCGTATAATTCTCTGGCGTATGCGGGTTAATTTGTCTTCCGCATTTGGTAGCCACAAAAACACGCTCAGACCTGGATCTAACCACCCGGCCTACAGCGGCTTCACTTAAACCGGCTTCGTAAACATCGGCCGTATCAATAAAATTAATTCCCTTATCTATGGCGGTATTAATGGTTTTTTCAGCAGTTTTATCACTAAAATCTGATCCCCACTTTCCACCTATTTGCCAGGTTCCAAGGGAAATCTCTGAAATTTCAAAACCTGTTTTCCCTAATTTTCTATAATTCATATAATTTTTTTCTTCTTTCAATTTACAAAAAGCTCACTACAAGATATAATCTGTACTTACAAAATTGGAAGTTTTTGAGTTTAATAATTCCTGTAAGATCTCATTATTGTAATCATTATCTTTTGAAGCTACAAAAGTCCTAATTGAGAAAGATCTTAAGGCATCGTGAACACTTAGCGTACTTACCGCGGAATCTTTTCTTCCGGTAAAAGGAAAAACATCTGGCCCACGCTGGCAGGAACTATTAAGATTTACCCGGCACACCAAATTCACCAGTGTATCTATAAGTGGCGCAATTTCCTGAATATCCTTACCAAATAAACTAACTTGCTGGCCATAGCTGGAATCAGCCATTTCATCTAAAATCTCCTGAATATCTGTAAAAGGTTTAATTGGTACCACGGGACCAAATTGTTCTTCCTGGTAAACCCGCATTTTTTTGCTTACCGGGAAAAGAACTGCCGGATAGATATAATTTTCTGAAATTTCACCACCCTTTTCATTCAAGATTTCGGCACCTTTTTCCCTGGCGTCATCAATTAATTCTTTAATATAATCGGGTTTATCAGCTTCAGGCAAAGGAGTAAGTTTCACACCATCTTCCCAGGGATTCCCAAATTTTAAAGCATCTACTTTTTTAGCAAAACGCTTATTAAATTCTGCTCTTACATCTTCGTGAACATAAATAATTTTAAGCGCGGTACAGCGTTGCCCGTTAAATGATAAAGACCCCGAAATACACTCTTCTATAGCCAAATCTAAATCGGCATCTGGTAAAATAATGGCCGGATTTTTCGCTTCCAAACCTAAAACCAGTCGTAATCGGTTTTTATATGGGTGCTGATCCTGCAATGCGATAGCCGATTTACTATTTCCAATAAGCGCTAACACATCAATTTTTCCTGCCGCCATTATAGGTGCTGCTACTTCCCTGCCACGACCATAAATTACATTTACCACACCGGGTGGAAAACTGTTTTTGAATGCTTCAAGAAGTGGAGAAATAAGTAGAACTCCATTTTTTGCCGGTTTAAAAATTACCGTGTTCCCCATAATAAGTGCAGGAATTAGTAATGCAAAGGTTTCATTTAAAGGATAGTTATACGGCCCTAAACATAAAACCACGCCAAGGGGACCACGGCGAATATGCGCGTGAATACCATCGCGTTTAAAGAATTTCGCACTATCACGATCTAATTGTTTATAATCTTCAATAGTATCATTAATATATTCAACTGTGCGGTCAAATTCTTTGCGAGAATCGGGGAGCGATTTACCAATTTCCCACATTAAATATTTGACAACTTCTTCCCGGTTAGTTTGCATTTCGGCCACAAAATTCTGCATACAGGAAATTCGCTCTGACACCTTCATAGTAGGCCAATCGCCCTGCCCTTTTGCATAAGCTTTACAAGCTGAATCTAAAACTTCTAGCGCAGAATCTTTATCCATATGCGGAATAGTACCCAGTAAAGTTGGTTTGTAATTCTCTGTGGAAGAAATAGTGGAATAAACCTCATCTGTCTGGCCCTTCCATTTAATCAATTCCCCATTACTAAGGTAGTGTTGTTGATGAAGCAAGTTTGTAATCTGAGATTCCTGTGGTATTTTCATAATTTAAGTTTAAAAAGCTGGTTTAATAAGAGTTAGTTTTAAAATATTTTCTGATTTTTAGAAAAACAATTACCGGGACAAAAGCTACAGTTTCATCCCGGTTATAGTTGTTTTATTACTTTTTTTCTTCTCCAGAATTGGTTAAGAAAAGGTCTTCAAGCATTTAAAATTACAAAAAAAACCTCACATTATTCTTCAGAATTAGATACAAGAAATTTATTAACCTTCAACCAGTGAATAAAAGCATCAAACCAGCGGTTACTGGTACGGTCTGGATTTCCAAGTCCGAAACCATGGCCTCCGTTTTGATAAAGATGAAACTCCACCGGTTTCCCGGCCTTATGCCAGGACTCGATTAAACCAAACTCTCCGTAGAAGAGAAAATCATCGGCAGCAATAACGTTGAACATAGGAGGAGCATCTTCTGGAACCTCTACTTCATTTAAACCTCCATAGATTGGAGCAATAAATGCCAGATCCATGGTTTTGGAATTAAGTGTTGAATGCATAGTAAGACCGGCACCGGCCGAAAATCCCATCATACCAATATTGCTTGTATCAACTCCCCATTCTTCAGCCCGCTCAACGATCATAGCATAAGCAGCCTCGGCATCTTCGAGTTGGTTAGAAAGGTTAGAGCGCGGTCTTTCCGGGCGCGTTTCCGACTCGTCGTCTGAAGATTCGGCTGGAGGAGTGGCAGGTCTTTCCATGGACGCCCTAAAATCATCCAGCGATTCAGGAGTTGGGTGTAAGCGATATTTTAGTACAAAAGCAGTGATTCCCTGTTCTGCAAGCGCTTCGGCAACTTCCCAGCCTTCATTGCCCAAAGAAAGCCATCTAAAGCCCCCACCCGGAGCCACAATTACGGTTGTACCGTTGGCTTTTTCAGGATCGGGCAAAAATGGAGTAAGGGTTGCTTTGGTTATATTTCTCGCCATGGGATCTCCCCACTGGCGAAACCAGGTTTCTGAAGCGGGTTGATCTTCAACCCCACCCGTTTCTAACGGAATAGCATTTGGTTCGTTGGGTGTTTCATGAGGGTAGATTGTTCCGTCTTGCGCCGTTCCCGATGTGGCAACGAGAAATAAAATCGACCAAATGGCAGACTTCGCTAAGTTAATTGGTGTGTTAGACATAATAAATTAGTTTTAAAGTTAGTTATTCAAAAAAATATAATTCACATTTTAAGGTTCACTTATTATTAATCGCTATCTCCAATACTTCCTGCTCAACCTGGTCGATTTTAATATATCTACATAAGTACCATTTTAGGCCTACTATTTACTTAGCAGTTATCTTCCGTTAAAGAAAATCATCACTCCTATAACCAATAGTACTACAAGAATAGAAACTACAATATCAACCCAGTTATAGCTGTTTTTGTTGTTTTTCTTTTCTTCTTCAGAAATTGTCTGAAACGTAAGATTATCGGTTTTAATTTTTGAAGGAATACTGGTTAAGAAACTTACCACGGTAATTAGCACTACACAGAAAAGGAAGAACCAGGCCGCAAAAGTTAAAAAGTTAATATCTCCTACCAGGAATAAGAACCCGTTTGGATCTAAGGAATCTTTAAATAATTCCAGGATAATCCTGAGAGCTCCTACAATAAATCCAACTACTAAAGTCACAAAAGCACCCTGTGCGTTTATACGTTTATAGAAAATACCCAGTAAGAATACGGCGGTAATTGGAGGTGCGATATATGATTGTACTTTTTGTAAATATTCATATAAAACTCCAGAAATATTTGCCATAATAGGAATCCAGATAATACCGATTATCACAATAATTACAGTAGCGATTTGCCCGGTTCTTACCAGTTTTTTCTCCGGGGTATTTGGTCTTAATTTTTTATAGATATCTACCGTAAATAAGGTAGAACAAGAATTAAAAACTGAAGCTAAAGAACTCATTAATGCAGCGAGTAATCCGGCAGCTACAAGTCCGCGTAATCCGGAAGGCAACAAGTTACTCATTAACACAGGAAAAGCTTCATCTGGGCTATCCCAATGCAATTCTCCACGCATCTTAAGTGTAAGGGCGATAATACCCGGAATTAAGAATAAGAATACCGGAAGTAATTTCAGCAAAGCGCCAAAAATAGTTCCTCGTCTTCCTTCTTTAATGTTCTTTGCGGTAAGTGCACGTTGCACAATATACTGGTCTGTACACCAATACCAAATACCTACAATTGTACTGGTAATTAGAAGAGATGGCCAGGGAAAATCGGGATCTGAAGCAGAGCGCCACATATTAAGATATTCGGGCGTTACGGTTTCTTTCATACTCGCCCAACCTCCTACTTCATCTAAGCCGATAAACGTAAGGGCAGCAGCACCAAGCACAAGAATAATAGCTTGCAGGGTTTCAGTATAAACAACTGCCCGCATTCCGCCTAGAACCGTATAAATACCGGTTAAAATTACTGTAGAAAGTGCACCGGTCCAGAAATTGATTCCGAGTAAAGCAGAAACCACAATACCTCCTGCATAAATAGTTACCGAGATTTTTGTAAGTACATAGGCGATTATAGAAAATACAGATAACACCCATCTTGACCTGGCATCAAATCTTTTTTCTAGAAATTCGGGCATTGTAAAAACCCCACTCCTGGCGTAAAATGGTAAAAATACCCAGCCAAGAATAAGCACTACCCAGGCCTGTATTTCATAAATAAGCATTGGTAGCTTATTCCCCGCACCGGCACCGGCAAGGCCCACAACGTGTTCGGATCCAATATTGGAAGCAAAAATAGAAGCTCCCACTACAAACCAACCTACATTTCTCCCAGCAAGAAAATAATCTTCGGTATTAGACTGTTTTTTTCTTATTACCCAAAAGGCAATTCCCGCTAACACCAAAAAGTACAGGCTAATCGCAATCCAGTCATAAATATCTAATGCTTTCATAAACTTATTTTACTGAGAATTTAAAACTGGTTTTTGAAGAATAAGTTTCTCCCGGCTCCAATACTACAGAAGGAAAACCTTCCTGATTTGGAGAATCTGGGTAATGTTGTGTTTCAAGACAAAAGCCACTTCTGTGACCGTAATTTCCTTCGCCATCTGCCTGGGGCAGTGTCCCGTCTAGAAAATTCCCAGAATAAAACTGAATTCCCGGCTCATTGGTGTGAACCTCCAACATTCTACCACTTTCTTCGTGATAAGCTGAAGCTGCAAAGCGCATCCCACTATCCTGTTCATTTAAAACCCAACAATGATCGTAACCCTGGCCACGTTCCAGTTGCTGGTTTTTTTCTTCAATATGCTGTTCCACGGTTTTTGCTTCGCGGAAATCAAAAGGAGTTCCTGCCACATCCTTTAATTCTCCTGTTGGGATCAAAGTTTCGTTTACCGGTAAAAATTCATCAGCATTTATTTCAATTTTATGATCTAAAATAGTTTCAGAAAAATCTCCTGAAAGGTTAAAATAAGCGTGTTGGGTTAAATTTAATACTGTTTTCTTATCGGTTGTAGCATTATAATCTACTTCCAGGGCGTTATCCTCAGTTAAAGTGTAAACAACCGTAGTTTCCAGGGTTCCAGGATAACCTTCTTCCATATCTTCACTAATATAAGAAAGGCTAAGGGAGCTTGCACTGGCATCATTAACAGTCCAAACCACTTTATCAAAACCTTTTTCCCCACCATGCAGATGGTTCTGCCCATCATTTTGAGCCAAAGTATATTCTTCACCGTTTAAGGTGAATTTCCCGTTTGCAATGCGATTTCCAAAACGGCCAATTAGAGCTCCAAAAAACGGATTATCTTTGATGTATTGCTCTAAAGAATCAAATCCTAAAACCACATTCTCAAATTCGTCGTCCTTATTGGGAGCTTTTAAAGAAGTAATTCTACCACCATAGGTGATTATTTTCACTTCCATACCATTTTCGTTGGTAAGTGTATATTGCGCTACTTTTTCACCATCAGATGTGGTACCGTAGTCTTCTTTTTGCATTTCCGTTTTTTGGCTTTTTTCGGTATTCATTTCATTTTCTTTAGTTTCAGCTTCCTTGTCGCTATTTTTACACTGAATAAAAAACAAGGACAGAAAAACTATCCCGAAGCCGAAAAGGTTATTTGTTGAAATTCTCATAATTAGATGCGTTATGTTAGAAATTACATTCCGTGTTGAAACATATGGTAATACGCCTCGTTAGCGTTTATTTTATCTTTGAACTCCCTAATACTGGTTTTTTCGTCTATAACCAGTAATTCAATCCCCGCTATATCGGCAAAATCTTCCAAAAACTCAGTGGTTAATGCCTGGGTATACACCGTATGATGAGCTCCCCCTGCTAAAATCCAGGAAGTAGCTGCAACTTCAAGATTGGGTTTTGCATCCCAAAGCACACGCGCTACCGGTAAATTTGGTAAATCGGCTTCCGGCGCTACCGCTTCCACTTCGTTTACAATTAACCTAAACCTATTGCCCATATCTATTAACGATGCATTTAAAGCATCGCCCTTTGGAGCGTTGAAAACCAATCTAACGGGGTCTTCTTTTCCACCAATTCCAAGCGGATGAACTTCACAGGTTGGCTTAGCATCAGCAATTGAGGGACAAATTTCCAACATATGCGAACCTAAAACATAAGATTTTTGTGGGGTGAAATGATAGGTATAATCTTCCATAAAAGAAGTTCCTTCTTCTAATCCAACAGCCATAACTTTCATAGCACGTAAAAGCGCTGCGGTTTTCCAATCGCCTTCTGCGCCAAAACCGTAGCCATCGGCCATTAGCCGTTGTACGGCAATACCAGGAAGTTGTTTCAGCTTTCCAAGGTTTTCAAAAGTATCGGTAAAAGCTTTAAAACCACCTTCGTCTAAAAATGATCTTAATCCTAATTCAATTTTAGCGGCATCAATCAAAGAATCTCTTTGTGCACCACCTTCTTTCAGGTCCTGACTTAAGTTATAATCAGCTTCATATTTCTTCAGTAATTCATTTATTTTTTCTTCTGAAATTTTATCAATATGCGCTACCACTTCTGAAGAATCATAACCGTTTACGGCCATTCCAAATTTCATTTCAGCGGCCACTTTATCACCTTCGGTAACGGCTACATTCCGCATATTATCGCCAATACGTGCCACTTTTAGATGCTGAAGTTCGTCCCAACCTAAAACCACTCGAGACCAAATCCCAAGTTTTTGCTGAACGCGATCGGTCTTCCAATGGCCAACAATTACTTTGCGCTTTTTACGCATTCTACTCATCATAAAACCAAATTCCCTATCTCCGTGAGCTGACTGATGAAGATTCATATAATCCATATCAATTCTACCCCACGGAATTTCAGCATTAAATTGCGTATGCAAATGGCAAAGTGGCTTTTTAAGTAAACTTAGCCCTTTAATCCACATTTTGGCAGGCGAAAAAGTATGCATCCAGGCTACGATTCCAATACAGTTTTTATTGGCATTGGCGTCCTGACAAATATCAGTGATCTCATCGGCCGTCTTCACGGTATCCTTCCATACTATTTTTAGCGGAAGATGTTTCGATTCATTAAGTCCGTTTACAATTGTTTTTGAATCGGCTGCAACCTGGTTTAAGGTTTCATCGCCGTATAAATGCTGGCTCCCGGTGACGAACCATATTTCTTTTGCTTCTATATTTATCATTTGAATTCAGAATTATTTAGTTTTTTAAAAAACCCCACAGGTTTTTGAAGCCTGTGAGGTGATTATTAGGGTAGATATTAATTTTGGCCGTAATAGGCATTTTTGCCGTGTTTACGTTCGTAATGTTTTTTGATTAAGGAATCTTTCATCCTAGGTGCTTCCGGATTAATTTGTTTGGTAAGCAATGCCATCTTAGCTACTTCTTCCAAAACTTTACTATTGTACACAGCTTTAGCGGCATTTTTTCCCCAGGTAAAGGGACCGTGATTACCTATTAACACCATAGGCACTTCCTCGTAAGAAAGCTTTTTATCTTTAAAACAATCCAAAATCTGGATACCGGTATTATGTTCGTAATTCCCTTCTATTAGTTCATCACGCATTGGTGGTGCGCAAGGAATATCGGCGGTAAGATGATCGGCGTGAGTAGTTCCAAAAATAGGAATATCTAATTGCGACTGTGCCCAGGCTACAGAATATGTAGCGTGAGTATGGGCGATTCCGCCAATGTTTTCCCAGTTTTTATAAAGAAAAGCGTGGGTTTTGGTATCAGAAGAAGGTCTCATTTCACCTTCAATCACATTATTATCAAAATCCAGAATTACAATGTCTTCCGGTTTTAATTCATCATAAGGAACGCCACTTGGCTTAATTGCAAAAACCTTTTTTTCACGATCTACAGCACTTACATTTCCGAAAGTATAGATTACCAGGTTTAAGGCATCAAGTTCCATATTGGCCTCGTAACATTCCTGTTTTAGTGCTTTATATTTAGAGCTCATTTACGGTAGATTTTCGGTTAATATTATTTTCAACAAAAGCGCCCAATTCTTTATATTCTTCCATTAAACCGGCGTAAGTTTCCAAAGCTTCCGGTCTAGGATGATATTCGGCTTCAAAATCGCTACCCAGTTTTTTACTGGCCTCGATTACATTTGGATAAAGCCCCGCAGCAACAGCTGCGTAAACTGCAGCACCAAGCGCAGGAGCTTCATCTGATGAAGCAACTTTTATAGGCATATTTAAAACGTTAGCAAGGGTTTGCATAATAAAGGGTGATTTCCTTGCTACCCCACCAATACCAATAACGCTATTTATTTTTACTCCTTCTTCTTCAAAACGATCTACAATTTGTTTGGAACCAAAGCAAATGGCATTGATAAGCGCTTTAAAAATATGAGGTGCTTTTGAGCCCAGCGAAAGTTTGGTAATCGCACTTTTTAATTCCTGGTTGGCATCCGGAGTTCTTCGACCGTTTATCCAATCTAAGGCAATAGGAATACTTTCTGAAAGTGGAATTTCTTCGGCTGCTTCAGAAAGTTTTTTAATGAAATCTTTATCTATTTCATCTCTAAGTTTTGCTTTTTGTTCTTCGGAAATAATAGCTGAATTGAAAACCAAATTTTCCAAAGGCCAGTGAAGCACATCTTTAAACCAGGCCAACACATCGCCAAAAGCCGATTGCCCGGCTTCAAGACCAATCATTTTAGGAATTACCGATCCATCTACCTGTCCGCAGATTCCGCGAACGGTTTTATCTCCAACATTTTCCTGTTCAGAAACAATAATATCGCAGGTAGAAGTTCCCATAACGCGAACTAAGGTATGCTTATCTATTTTTGCACCAACCGCCCCTGAATGAGCATCGAAGGTTCCAACCGCGATCACACAATCGGTAGAAAGTGCAAGCTTTTCGGCCCAGGCTGCACTTAGATTTCCGGCAACTTCATCTGAAGTATAAGTTTCGGTGTATAATCTATCCCGTAATTCGCCTAAATAGGGATCCAACTGATTTAAAAAATCTTTAGAGGGAAGTCCGCCCCAGCTTTCGTGCCACATCGCTTTATGACCGGCCGCGCAACGGCTACGTTTAAAAGAAGCTAAATCCTGATTTTCAATAAGCATAAACGTCATTAAATCACAATGCTCCATCCAGGAATATGCGGCGTTTTTCACGGCTTCATCTTCACGAATAACATGCGCAATTTTTGCCCAAAACCATTCAGAAGAATAAATGCCACCTTCGTATTTGGTAAAATCTTCCCCGCCCCAGGTCCTGGCCAATTCGTTGATTTCATTGGCCTCGTTAATGGCGGTGTGGTCTTTCCAAAGAACCATCATCGCGTTTGGATTCTCCTTAAAACCTTCTTCAAAAGCCAGCGGAGTACCTTCTTTTGTAACCGCAATTGGTGAGGAGCCGGTGGTATCAATGCAAATTCCTTTTACTGCAGAACCATCAATATTGGTTTTTGCTAAAACACCTTTTATTGTTTTTTCTAAGCCATCAATATGGTCTGCCGGATGTTGGCGAAACTGGTTGATTGCTGCATTACAATATTTCTTATCACGCCATTGCGGATAATAAAATGTATCGGTGGCCAATTCTTCTCCACTCCCTGTATCTACAAGTACCGCTCGAACAGAGTCTGTTCCATAATCCAGGCCTATAACGTAATTCTTCATTCTTGGTATGCTATTTAAATCTTTTTTATTGCTATTTTTTTAATAATCTTATATCATAAATACTTGCTGTTCTGGACCCCGATTTGGCTTCAAAACGTATGGTGATTTTTTCCTCTTCATTATATTCTAAATTGTTTGGCAGATTATATTCTTTAGAAAAAAATTGGTCGCCTTCTTCGCCATTAAAATTTTCTTCCGCCAGAACTTTATCATTTATATAAATGCTAAATTTTCTATTTGCATCTTTTCCGTAGTAAGTAATTTGAAGTTTTTTGGCATTATTCTCCGTATCTTTTAAATCGTAACTAAACCATCCCGTAGCATCACGCCAATGCCGATCTTGATGGACCCCGGTATTAGAATCTTCACTTTGAATAAAATGATCTGATTCCGGTTGCTGTTCACCGGGAACTACCCTGTCTATAGTATTTGCTTCCAGTGCACGCTCAACGATTTCCTTTTCCTTTAAATCTTTTTGCTTTTTCTGATAACTTTCTTTCGTTTCCAGGGGAAGATAAATGGCATATCTGGACTCGTGAATATTATAAAAAGGAATAAATTCCTGTTCTTTAAACTTTTCTGGATAAATACCATCGGCTACTGAAAAACTTAGATGTTCACCCGGATTCTTTTTGACTTTTCCCACCAGATCTTCTAGATTTTCAGATAAAAATACCGGCATTTGAGAGATTGGAATTTGAGTACCATCTGCAATATGGCCACCCCGACTATCATCAGCAAAAACTCCTTTTTGATCTTGCTCCCCGGTTTTTGTTCCTAAAACAATTGGCCCATACTTTAGCGCGGCATAGTCTGAACCATCGGGAAGTTTTTCAGCAGTAATATGCATAGGTAATTCCACTCTTATTTTTTCTCCGTTTTTCCATGTTCGGTTAATGCTTACATAAGAACCCGGCTCCTGATTTACTGCAAAAGATTCTTCATTTATAAATATTTTAAACTGATCTTTTTTTACCCAGGAAGGATACCTGAGATTCAGGGTGAAATTTTTCTGTTCCTTAGTCTTAATGCTAAGATTCGTGGTTTCTTCTTTAGGAAAATCAGTATGCTGGAGTATTTCTACATCTTTTTCTTTCCATTTTAGGGTTGAAGGAATGAAAAGATTTACATACAATTCGTTTTCAGAATGGGTATAAATAAACTGGTTATACTTTCCGTGATTTTCAATTCCGGAACCTACACAGCACCAAAAACTGGTTTCAGGCTGGGAATAAACACGGTAATGGCCGGGACGCATTGGAGTAAAATATACAAAGCCTCCCTTTTCTGGATGTTGGGAAGAAAGAATATGATTATATAATGCCTCCTCATAATAATCTATATATTTTTCATTTGGGTTAGTGAGGAACAATTTCTCACTCAACCTTAACATATTGTAGGTGTTGCAGGTTTCTGGACCCTGCTCGCTGGAAATCATTTCAGAAAAATCTGTAGTAGGATGAAAATGCTCCCTAACACTATTCCCTCCAATGGCTACCGAGCGTTTATTGACCACGTTATCCCAAAAATAAGTCGCGGCAGTGTGATAATCTTCGTTGTCATCTAAACCAGCAATTGTTTCAAAACCGATTACTTTAGGAATCTGCGTATTGGCGTGCATCCCATTTAGAATATCATTATTCGAGGCTAATGGTTTGAGCAGTTTTTGATGTGAAAATTTATAGGCCAATTCCAGGTATTTTTCTTCACCGGTGATTTTGGCCACATCTGCAAAAACTTCGTTTAAACCACCGTGTTCTGAAACCAATAACTCCTGAATTTGTTCTTCTGAAAGTCCGCTGGTGACCTGCAGCATCCAGTCAGAAAAACTGATCAACATATCTTTGGCCTTAGATTTTCCCGCAATTTGATAAGCATCCCGAAGTCCTGCGTAGGTTTTATGAATGTTATATAAAGGCACCCATTTTCCATTTAAGCTAAAACTTGCTGCATCAATATTACCGTTGGAAATTTCGCGCCAAAGTTCTTTACTTCCGGGAACGCCACCAATATAACCGTTGCCGTTAGCTTGCTGAACTCTTTCTAATTCGTCTAAGCTATAATTCAGCAGAGAATCAGCTTTTTTACTTCCCGCTGAAGCCTGCATTTGCGCCAGGGCGGTAAGATAATGTCCCCCAATATGACCATCTAAACCTGAATTTTCCCAATTGGTATAACTTTCTGCCTTTGGGTCTAAGCCCGCTTCACGTAAAAAAGGTGCTAAAAGTTTATCGGGGTTTAATTCTAAAATATACTCTAGATCAACCAGCATCGCGTTGCGAAAAGGACCTTCTTCTAAGCTGACATCCTGAAGCTTAAAAGTTTCTAATTTGGTTTGCTGGCCAAACATAAATGTTGAGGCCAGGCAAACTAATAAGCTAAAAAGATTTATTTTAAAATCAGCAAAGGAAAATTTCATTTTAAATTATTTAGACGATAATACTACTACAGAAAAAGGTGGCAGGCTAACTTCTAACTTGCCTTTTCTCAGTTTAAAATCTTTAAATTCAGCAATATTTATTTTATTCGGATTATCAAAAGTATTATGATCCTGGATTTTCCCTGATTTCAGGATTTCAGCTTCCATTTTATTTACATCTAAACCGTCCAAATCTATTTCTACTTTATGTTCTGCACTGGCATCAATATTTACCAATGAAATATTGGTATTTCCGGTTTCATCTTTAGAAGCTGAAACAGAAATTGCAGGCAACGATTCTCCATTGTAGGTATATTCAGGAGAATCAAACTCAACGGGTAACAACTGCGCATCGTGGTGTACGGTGTACATTTTAAATACGTGGTAAGTTGGCGTAAGAATCATTTTTTTACCTTCGGTAAGCGCCACTGCCTGTAAAACATTTACGGTTTGCGCCAAATTGGCCATTTTAACCCTATCACTATGATTATTAAAAATGTTTAAGGTTGTACCGGCAATCATAGCGTCTCTCATAGTATTTTGCTGATATAAAAATCCGGGATTAGTACCTTCTTCTACGTCGTACCAGCCGCCCCATTCATCTACTACAAGATCTATTTCATTTTTAGGGTCATGCTTTTCCATGACTTCTATATGCCCTTTAACAAACTCATCCATTTTAAGCGCTTCTTCCATACTTTTAAAATAGATCTCCTCGTCATATCCTGTAGCTGGACCTTTATTTTCCCAATCTATTACAGCATAATGATGAAGACCAACCGCTTCAATTAAAGATTTTGGAACTTCTTTCATCAAAACTTCTGTCCAGTGATAATCGTCTCCGGAAGCTCCGGCGGCAATTCTATAAAGATTGTCTTTATTTTCCCCGGCGGTCATAAATGTTGAATACTGTTTATATATGTTCGCATAATATTCAACGGTCATATTACCACCGCAACCCCACATTTCATTTCCAATACCCCAATATTTTACTTTCCAGGGTTCTTCTCTTCCATTTTCCTTTCTGAGTTTAGCCATAGGACTTCCTTCTGGATGGTTTGTATACTGTACCCAGTCCATAAAATCCTGAACTGTTCCGCTTCCTACGTTGGCAGAAATAAACGGCTCTGCTCCCAGTTCTTCACATAGGTTTAAAAAATTATGGGTACCAAAGCTATTGTCTTCGGTTACCCCTCCCCACCAGGAGTTTACCATAGTAGGTCTGTCTTCCTGGGGGCCAATACCATCTTTCCATTGGTAAGTATCAGCAAAACAACCTCCGGGCCATCTTAGGTTTGGTATTTGTATTTCCTTTAAAGCTTCAATTATATCTATTCTCACCCCATCTTTATTTGGGATAGCACTGGTATCTCCTACGTAAAATCCATCATAAATAGATCTGCCCAGATGTTCAGCAAAATGCCCATAAATATGCTTGCTAATTTTAGGCGCATCTTCTGCCGTTTTGAATGAAATTTTTGTCTCCTGCCCCTGTACATTAAAAACGAAGCCAAGCATAAGAGCAAATAAAATTTTAACTTTCATATTATTATTGATTTACAGTGAATTAAATATCTTTAAACCCCTTAAGTGTTAATTATACATTTCCAAATATAAATAAAAGTAAATCTCAAAAACAATTTTTCTTTAACAAATTTTTAATTTTGTAAGTTCAGAAATTAAATTCAATATTAGCATGGCCGCGTTTCGGTTTTAAATTTCAGGTAAAAAATGGTACAGAAATACCAATTAGAAGACAAAGTTCTTCTGGCAGTAGATTGTATAATATTTGGTTTTGATGAGGAAGATTTAAAAATTCTTCTTATTAAAAGAAATTTTGAACCCGAAAAAGGAAAGTGGTCTTTGATGGGAGGTTTTCTTAAAAGACACGAAAACCTTAATATCGCTGCTAACCGCATTCTTTATCAACTTACCGGAATTGAACAAATTTACATGGAGCAGTTGTATGCTTTTAGTGAAGTAGACCGGGATCCTGCAGAGAGAACAATATCGGTAGCCTATTTTGCCCTTATTAATATTAAAGAGCATGACAAGGCTCTAATTGATAAATATTCGGCTAAATGGTTTAGCGTCACAGAACTTCCAGAGCTTATTTTTGACCATTCTGAAATGATTACCAAAGCAATAAAAAGGTTACGCTACAAAACTTCTAAAAAGCCAATTGGTTTTGAACTTCTACCCGAAAAATTTACGATGCGCCAGCTTCAAAAACTTTATGAATCTATACTTGGAGAAAAGCTGGATAAACGCAATTTTATCAATAAAATCAATGCTTTGGATATTTTAATTAAACTGGAAGAAAAAGATATGAATTCTTCCCGGAAGGGTTCTTTTTTATACCAGTTTGATGCCGAAAAATATCAGCAAAAAGTGGAAGAAGGCTTTTCTTTTAAACTATGATTTAGCAGATACTACCCAATATTTTCTTCTAAATATTTTCAATAAAAAATCCTTTTGAGAGTAGTTTTATCGAACTTAATGAATAATCAACCGTAAAATTGAAATTAAAACTTTTCTCCCAAAAGGATGAAAATAAGTATTTATTGGGGCGTAATTTTTATAAATCTCTAATAGATTGCTAATTTAAGAAAAAAATTATAACTTGTGGTCATACAAACCATAAGTTTTTTATGCTGCGCCAGGTTTAGTTAATAAAATTCAATAATTAATTATTCTAAAAAGTTCTACACCCTAAAAATTACGATGAGGTCTATATGAAAGCACCCAATTTTAAAGTAGCCTGTTTAAATAGATGCTATTTATTATTAACCATCCTTCTATTATCTCCACTCTTCAATTATGGACAGGTAGGAAATCTATTTTCTACAGATGCAGAACTTTCCAGTAGTTTAATTAATCAAATCTTTCAGGATAATAAAGGCTATATCTGGATTGCCACAGAAGATGGTTTAGACAGGTACGATGGGGCAAAATTTTCAATTTATAAACAAGAACGGGAAGATTCTACTTCAATCTTAAATAATTATGTAAAGTCTATATTTCAGGATAGTGAGGGCGTTTTATATTTCGGTTTTTTTAATGGCTTACAATATTTTGACCACGCTACTGAAGAATTCCATGAAATTCCTCTCTTAACGGAAGACAGTTCTGCCTATCCCGCGCACGTTACCACTATGCTTGAAAGAGAAAACGGAGAAATTTTAATAGGAACGTCTGGGCAGGGTATTTTAAAATTAAGCCAGGAGCATGGTAAACCAGTTGCCAGGAAATTTCCAGAGATGGTTCCCACTTCGTTTCTTGAAAAAATTTTTGAAGATAGAAATGAAAATCTATGGGCTATAAGCCAGGATAAAGGGCTATTTAAAATAACGCGCGAAGGTAAAATTACCGAGTATTTTAATGAAAATGATTATGAAACTCAAATTTCCAGTATTACTCAAGATCAAAATGGGAATTTGTACGTGGGGAGTTTGAGTGCGGGCCTGTTTAAATATAATCGTGAAAAAGATAATTTTAAATTTATAGAAGACTCTAAAAACCTACCGGTAAAAACACTTTTTGTAAATAAAGAGAATGAAATTTTTGTGGGTACAGATGGGATGGGTTTAAAGATCTATGATCCTGTAAGAGAAAAAATGAGTGTAAACGATTTTAGCATTGCTAATTTCGATTTTAAGAAAACTAAAATTCACTCTATAATGCAGGATAAAGCCGATAATCTTTGGCTCGGTATTTATCAAAAAGGAGTTTTACTAATCCCAGATAAGGCCAATAATTTTAATTATATAGGCTACCAATCGGTAAAAAACAACATTATAGGTTCCAACAGCGTGGTATCTATATTTAAAGACAGGCAAAATATTTTGTGGGTAGGTACCGATGGGGACGGATTATATGGCATCACCGAAGATAAAAAACAGCGTTTTCATTTAGGTCAAAATGGGATACAGGGATCGGCGAGTATTATGAGCATTTTCCAGGATTCCGAAAATGAATTATGGATTGGCACGTACCTTAACGGCCTCGCAAAAGTAAATAGGGAAGCGCAGGATTTAGAATATATTGAGCCTTTTAAAGACGACAAGAATAATACCGTAGAACGCGTTTATAATATTACTGAAGATAGTAAGAAAAATCTTTGGATTGGCACCCTGGGATACGGGCTTTATTCTTACAATCTTGAAACCAAAGAAAGCGTAAACCGTAATATTATTGAAAATGGAGCCCCTTTTGACCAGTTATACAACAAATGGATTAACTGCTTACTCCTATCTAATACCAATAAGCTTTATATAGGCACTTATGATGGGCTTGCCACCCTGGATTTGGAGAAAAATAGCTACCTGAACCAAAAAGGTGAAAACCATATCTTAACCAATAAAATTGTTTACAGTCTATATGAAGATGAAGAAAATAATTTATGGATAGGAACTTCTGAAGGTTTATTTTACAAACCCCATAACGATACTATTACCCAAAACTACACTATAGAGCACGGGCTTCCCAGTAATGTGATAAGCGCGATAGAGGAAGACAGCAATAATAATTTGTGGATAAGTACAAATAATGGTATTTCAAAATTTGAACTTCAAACCAAAGAGTTTAAAAATTATTATTTCCGGGATGGGCTTCAGGGAAATGAATTCAATAAAAACGCGTCTTATGCTGAAGCTAATGGCCGCCTATATTTTGGAAGCACCAACGGTATCACTTTTTTTGATCCTTCAGAAATAACTTCAAAAGGAAGTGATGTAGATTTAAGAATTACAGGATTTTATCTTCAGGATGAACCGGTAAAAAAAGGGATGAAATCTGGTTCTTATTCCATAATAGAAAAAGCAATTACTGATGCTGATACTATTGAACTGGCACATAACGATAACGATTTTAGCATTGAATTTTCTTCGTTTGCATTCAAAAACCAGCAGTGGATTACTTATTCTTATTCCCTTAATTCAGAAAACTGGATAAAATTAAGGCCAGGGATGAATACCGTAACCTTTAATAATCTCGAACCTGGGACTTATAATTTTAAAGTAAGAGCAAAAGATTATGGAGAATACTCCAACGAGCAGGAACTTAGCATAATTATTCATCCGCCCTGGTATTTTTCCAGCTGGGCCAAATTAGGGTATTTATTACTGCTTATTGTTATTTCTTATGTTATAGTGCAGGAAATATTACAGCGACGTAAAACAAAAAATGAGTTACAGGAACATTTACGCGCAGAACAAATTAATGAAGCTAAGCTGCAATTTTTAACTAATATTTCTCACGATATAAAAACCCCAATTTCCTTAATTATAAATCCGTTAAAAAAACTTATAAAAACAGATCCTGAAGAAGATCGCCAAAAGCTCTATAAAATTATGGAGCGAAATTCTGAACGGATTTTGCATCTTTTAAACCAATTAATTAATGCTCGAAAATTTGACCAGGGAAAAATTGAACTGAAATTTCAAAAAACTGAAATAATAGGTTTTGTAAAATCTATAACTTCACTTTTTGACGACCAGATTGAAAGCCGCAGAATCAAGTTCGAGATTAATAATCCAGATTCAGAAATAACAGCTTATATAGATCCAAATCATTTTGATAAGATAATTCAGAATTTAATTTCCAATGCTATAAAATTCACTCCCCAAAATGGAACTATTGAAGTGAATATAGGCACTAATGAAAATAAGAATCAATTTTACATTATTGTAAAGGATAATGGCGTTGGCATTAAAGAAAGTGAACTAGATAACGTCTTTAACCGTTTCTACCAGGTCTCTAATAAGGAAAGCAGACAGTTTGAAGGTACAGGAATTGGTCTACATTTAACCAAATCTATAGCCGAACTTCACCACGGCACCGTTAAAGTTGAAAATAATAAGAACCAGGATGGTTGTAAGTTTATAATTAGCGCACCGCTTGGAAAAGATCATTTAAAAGATAGTGTGATTGCTGAAGAAACCTCTGCTACTTCCTATCCCAACAAAGAAACTCGTGCCATACATATTATTCCTAATAGAGAGGAAGTAAAAAGTACTTCAGAAAAGAATAAACCTACCGTTTTAATAGTTGATGATGATGATGAAATAAGAAATTATATTGCTATAGAATTACAAAACCATTACAACATTATAAAAAAAGAAAACGGAAAATTAGCTCTTCCCGAGGTGATTAAAAACGCTCCCGATTTAATAATTAGTGATGTAGTAATGCCCGAAATGGACGGTATAACGCTTACGAGAAAAATCAAAAAGAATATTCATACCAATCATATCCCTGTAATTCTTTTAACGGGTAAAACCGATAAGGAAACCAACCTGGAAGGGCTGGAAATAGGTGCAGATGCTTATATCAACAAACCCTTTAATATAGATATCTTAAAAAAGACGGTAAAAAATCTCATTAAAAACAGGAATGTTTTAAAGAACACTTATTCCGGAAACCAATTACACGAAGAGAAAATTAAGCATATAGATCTAAAATCTGGTGATGAAACCCTGGTTGAAAAATTTATGGAAGTTGTAAATAATAATATAAGCAATCCAAATTTAAATGTAGAAATGGTTGCTTCA
This sequence comes from Salegentibacter sp. BDJ18, assembly GCF_017579965.1. Classification (NCBI taxonomy): domain Bacteria; kingdom Pseudomonadati; phylum Bacteroidota; class Flavobacteriia; order Flavobacteriales; family Flavobacteriaceae; genus Salegentibacter; species Salegentibacter sp. BDJ18. The sequence continues at coordinate 36,825 of NZ_JAFLQX010000010.1, read as the reverse complement.
GAATTAGGTATAAGTCGGGTTCATCTTTATCGTAAATTAAAACAGCTCACCAACCAATCAGCTGGAGAATTAATCACGAATATCAGGCTGAAAGAAGCTGCCAATTTACTGATTTCCAAAAATATTAATATAGCTGAAGTAGCCTACGCAGTTGGTTTTTCCAGCACGTCAAAATTTTCAACCAGGTTTAAAGACCTGTATGGAATGCCTCCAACAAATTACCGGCAAAAACAAAAACATGCTTAATTAATTATAAAAAAGAGTCAATAATTTAATCCTCAGCTTGAAATAATAACGGAGCGAGCTGGTGTAAGCTACGACGCCAGGTATGGAATTCGTGCGCAGTTCCATCAGAAATGTATGAAACCGCATTAAAACCTTCCTTTTGCAATTCAGAAACTGCACTTTTCACGGCATCAGGTCTTTCTTTACTTCCGGTACTAATAAAAATTAATTCAGGTTTGGTTCTATCCTGGAGTTCCTTCGGTTCATAAATACCTCCACTAAACAGCGCGTAGTGAGAAAACACATCAGGCTTGTTTAGGGTTATAAGTTTTGTTTCAAAAGCTCCCATAGAAAGGCCAGCCATTGCACGGTTTTCTTTATTGGCTTTTGTTCTGTAATGAGTATCTATATAAGGAATTAATTCGTCTACCAACACCGTTTGAAAAGGCTTGATATCGAAGTCTTTTAAACCTCCAAATTCTATTTCGTTGGTCATGCCATAAGTCATCACTAGGATAAAAGGTTTTGTTTTTCCTTCTGCCAGCAGGTTATCCATAATAAGGTTGGCGCGACCCTGATTGGGCCAGGAAGTTTCATTTTCACCATATCCATGTTGTAAATATAAAACCGGATAGTTTTTCTGTGGTTCCAAATCATACTCGGGTGGTGTATAAACAAAAGCTCGCCGCGAAGTCTCTGTACTTTTTGACGGAAAAAGGATTTGTTCAACCTTACCGTGCGGAACATTTTTTAAAGCAAAGAATTCCTGATCCTGAGCAGGGACTTCAATACCACTTCCCCAGCGATTCGCTCCGAAAAAAAATAAACTCCCCGGATCTGGCACAGAAGCACCATCTATGTTTAATTGATAATAATGAAAACCTTCATCCTGCGGCGCCGATTCACCTGTCCACACTCCTTCTGCATCCTTCTCCATATCGTATTTCACACCGCCAATATCCAGTTGAACCTTTTGGGCTTCAGGAGCAGATATTTGTGTACGAACCTGTCCTTTCTCGTTAACCATAGGATATTCACTACCCGGCTGATTTACCGGGGAGGGTTTAAACTCTTCCTCATTGTTCCTCTCCTGACTCTGTGCAATTCCGGGGTGGAACAAAAAGCCTAAGCTCAGAAAGAGTATTAATTTATAGTGTTTCATAATAAAATTTTAAATGTTAAATATTAGATTAGCCTATCCAGAAAAATCTTCTTACTTAAACAAGAGCGGCGCAAAAGAAAACAGGTTGTGGCGCCACACAGGCCAGGTATGCCCTCCGGGATATTCACTATAATCGTACTTTATTCCCATCTCATCAAATTTGGCCATCATCGCTTTATTATTGTTATAAGCTATATCTTCTTCACCACCCATAGAAATCCAGAAAGACTCCAGGTTGTTATTAATTGTAGCGGCTTTTTCTTGCATAAAAGCATATTCCGGCCTGGTAAGTTCTGGATTGTCTGTAAACCAGCCGGAGCTAAAAACTCCTAAATGAGAAAAAAGATCGGTATTTCGAATACCGGCGTATAAAGTTTGAAGTCCACCCATGGAAAGTCCGGCCAGGGCTCTGTTTTCTGCACCCGCTGCCACACGATAATTATTTTCTACAAACGGAATTACAGCCTGCTTCAGTTCCTTCTCAAAAGTTTGAAGTGATTGCTGAAAAGAATTACGGGAACCCAAATTTCCATCCATCATTACCACCAGCATAGGTTCAGCTTTGTTTTCGGCAATAAGGTTATCCAGAATTAGATCGGCACGTCCCTGGGTAGACCAGCCGCGTTCATCCTCTCCTCCACCGTGCAATAAATATAACACCGCGTAATCTTCATCTGAAGCGTCGTAACCCGGAGGAGCGTAAATATACATTCTGCGCCAGCTATTAGTTACTTCTGAAAAATAACGCCTTATCCTCACATCCCCGTGCGGTACATCCTTTAGGGCATAAAATTCTCCCTCCCGGGATGGAATTTCAATTCCGCTTGCCATTCTACCCATTCCATAAAAGGTTTCGCTGGCAGGATCGGCTACTGCTACATCGTCTATAACCAAAGAATAATAATGAAATCCCTGGCCTATAGAATCTGTAGTAACCGTCCAGGTTCCGCTGGAATCCTTTTTCATATCGTATTTTTTCCCGAGATCTATCTGCATCTTCTTTGCTTCCGGAGCATTTATACGGAAGCTTACGCGATTGTCCGGCAAAATTTGCGGATAATCAGCAGAACGAATATTTGTTGAAGCCGGGGTTCCTAAAACAGTATATTCTGAAAAAGATGATTCATCTACCGGTTTAAATAAAAACTGGCTAAACATATAAAGTCCGTTCTTCCAGACTTTAAAATCATGCCCCCCGGGCTCCAGGTAGTAAATATGCGGCACTCCTTTCTGAAAGAGATAATTATGAGTACGCTGACTTACATTAATAAGATCATCCTTATCCCCACAAGAAATAAAAAGTAGCTCAAGTTTTTCTTTGGCTTTCTGAGGATTTGGTAGCAGTACTTCAGGTTCTTTGGTGTTGGGTGCAGCTGAAAAAGCTCCCACCCAGGCAAATTTATCGAGATTGCCAAGACCAAAATTCAGGGATTGACCACCGCCCATAGAAAGTCCCGCAATAGCGCGATTTTCACGATCTGTCAGCACCGAATAATTCTTTTCAATAAAAGGAATCAGGTCATTTAATAAATCACTTTCAAATCGGCTAAAAGCTTCAATTTTATCCGGCGCAAAGATATTCCCTTCGGCACGGTCGTTTTTCATTGCCCTTCCGTTAGGCATTACCACTAGCATAGGTTCAAGCCTGTTTTCACCATAAAGATTATCAAGAATTACCTGCGGATTAGCTCCTTTCAGCCATTCTTTTTCATCTCCACCAATACCGTGAAGCAAGTATAACACAGGATACTTCTTTTCTTTTGAAAAACCGGGTGGAGTATAAATTAATGCTTTTCGCGTATTTCCAACCGTTTTGGAAGCATAACTAATTGTGTCAATTTTCCCGGTGGCAATGCCTGTGCGTTCCTCATCAAAACCCTGAGGCATTTCTTTGGAAATCTCCTGGGCCGATGAAGAAAATCCTAACATCAGGAGAAAAATTAATAGCGTACTGAATTTTTTCATAGTACAAATAGTTTAAATTATTATCAATTACTTCAAAAGCGGAAGCATTTTTTCGGCATAACGCTCCCCCAATTCCCTATATCCTGCTGCTGAAAAATGTAACCCGTCATCCACAGCTTCACATCCTTCTGAAGAAACGATGTGCGCGTTGGGAATTTTCTGTGGAAGCTTTGCGAGTATCTTATTCATACTGGCACATTTGCCGCCCTGTTCTTCTGAAACCATCTCGCCGGCTATTAGCGGAACTTCTTTAGCATTTAAATTCAGGTCTTTCAATAAATTCTCATAAACAACCTTTACTTTTTCGGGCCACTGTTCATCCCCCGTATTAGATTCTCCCTGGTGTAAAAGTATTCCTTTAATCACCCCCTTTTCCTGGGCTTTTTTTCCGAGATCTACTAAATGTCCATAAGGATTCCCGTTGTATTTGTTAATAGCCGGTAGCATCCAATGGGGAGCGTTGGCAACATATTCTTTATGATTCTCTTTATCGAAAAGTTCAATTTTACATCCTCCAACAGCAACATTAATCACTCCCACTTTTATATTTTCAGGTAGATTTTGAATCATAGTTCTTCCAAAATAATCGGTTGGGGTTAAACCGGTATCGCACCTTGACAAAGGCGGAACCGCGGTATACCATTTTCCTGCTTCACGTCCCAGTTCCGGGCAATCTACACTTTGCAGCACCTGGAATCTTTCATTTCCTATTGTATCCTGAGATTCAAATTTGGCGTGCCCTTCCATATTGGACTGACCAAAACTTAAATAAACGTGGAAATTGGAATCCTGTGCAAAACCAACCGGCCCAATTAGTAAGATTGCTATTAGAAAATATATTGCTTTCATATTTTAGTTTATTAATCAGATTAGTTTGCTTGTGGGGTAATAATCTGGTAATTACCACTTAATTGCATAAGGCTAAACAGGTAGAGCAGCCCATCAAAATAAGGATCAAAATAGCCATCTTCGTAAGGTTCTAATTTTGCGTCCCAAATTTCATCTACAAACTTCCAGCCTTTGGGATGGGTCGTCACTAGAGAAGCCGTAGCAGCAGTAGAAACAAGACCAAGAGAATGCCTTAACTTCTGAAAACCTCCCGCAGGAAGTATCCAATCTGGAGTTGAGCCATCTATGTTATATTGATCTACATAAGTTTCCAGTCCCTCACAGTACAGAAAGTTCTGGAAACGGTGCGCATATTGTTGTTGCCATTTCCTGTCTTTAGCAAACCAGCTATAATCCATGGCAATATTAAAAGGCACCCGCCAGGAATCATATCTAAATGCATCCCCCATCTTACCGCGGCTATGGGGTTCTCCGCTAAATTCAGCATAATCTGGAGTTAAACCGGTTTCAGGATGAGTGGCGCGATGAAGAAAAACCCTTGCTGTATCGGCAGTTGCTCTGTAAAAATCCTCACGACCATCATTGCCATATTCTGCCCAAATCTCAAAGAAAGCCGGCACATGATAAGAAGGGTCTGTCCAGTCATATCCGCCATCGTGGGGTACAAAAGTTATTTGTTTATGTTCCTCATTTAGTACATTCCTAACACCATTAGTACCATCTTTACTCCACATAGCATCCAGAATTCTCCTGGCTTCGGCGTAATAATCTATCCCGGTGTCATTTCCCCAAAGATTAGAAGCGAAAAGCAGTGCAGTTACAAAGAATAATTCCCCATCTGAAGCCGATCCTTCGGCATTCTTTTTTCCCGTTTTTGGATCTACACTCCAGGCGAAATAAGCTTCACTGGGCCCTTCCTGGTGCTGCATATATTTCACCGTCCAGCGCCACAATTTGTCAAAAACTTCTTTTTTATCAAACTGAACCGCCACCATTAATCCGTAAGAAAGTCCTTCGGTACGGGCATCTTTATTTTTAAGGTCAGATACGTATGCTAAAGAATCCTCTACTTCAAAATACACCCTATTTGGGCCTTCAAAAACATCGTAATAAGCTTTTTCCAGTTTTGCATCAATAGCTGCTTGAGAATAACCGGCTTCTAAAAATAGATTTCTATATTCCCCAGTTTCCCAGGCTCCCTTAGTCCAGGGTTCCATTTTTCCACGAGGATCTTCTACTTCTTCATCACAATTTTGTGCAATTATATCTGCGGTAAAAAACAGCAGACAGAAAATGCACAATACAGGTATATAAAACTTTTTCATCATTTTTTCTCGTGTTTAAAATTTGAATTATGAAATCCCCTATTCCTCAGGAACCACATCGTTTGCCGAGGTTGCATATAAACCTATAAGAGTCCCGGTAAAACCACCGGCCACGTTGGTGGATAAAATATCGCCAGAAACAGTACCTCCTAAATTCTTAAAATTGTCCCCGTTAATAGCATAGCTGAATTTATAGTCATCCCCATCTGCTTCTACTCTTAGTTGTAGCGCTCCTTTGAATTCTATTTCTTTAGTGGCTAAAATTTTAGAGGAACCTTTTTCTGTTCTTTCTAACACTAAATAATCTTTATTATCCTTTTTAGTTAAACCGAATACATAATTGAACCTTTCACTTTGTAAAGCTGTAATTCCGGCTAAATCTTTTTCAGACTTAGGTTTATAATTCATGGTAGTTGTAAAGGAAAAATCTTTGTGCTGCTGACGGTGAAAAAGCGTAGAAGTAGGTTTTACTTCCTTAATATTTACATCAAAGGGATTTATTTTCACTCCATTTTTAGTTATTTCCATAAAATCTTCACGCGGACCTCTTAAACCTATCCAACGATAATCGAGTTTTTCTGAAGTAAAATCTTCGGTATAGGTAAAGTTACCATTAGGGAAATAATCTCCCTCGCCGGTCTTATTTTCTACACCTTCAGGCATTTCAAGTTTTGGCTCCATGGGAACCAAACCGTTTTCAAAAACCGGAAATTCCCCAGACCAATCTACGGGTAGAATAAAAGTTTCCCTCCCGGTATTTACCCTGTCTTTTTCATTGGGGCGTATTCCTAAAAACACCCCGTAATATTTATCATCTGGACCAACTACCAAATCGGCGTGTCCTACCCAGTCTACTTTATTCTCCCTGTCTTTTGGAAAATGACGCTGCGTTAAGATAGGATTGCTGGGTGCAGGCTCGTAAGGCCCCATTGGCTTATCGCTTACAAAAATTACTTCGCTATGCCAACCACCGGTACCACCTTCAGCACACATTAAATAATACCGACCGTCTTTTTTATAAATATGCGGTGCTTCAATCCAGATTGGCTTTTTAGAAAGGTCTACCCCACCATTCACAATAATTTTATTGGTGCCTTTTATTACCTGGTCTTTTTCTACATCGTATTCCCAGATTTTAATCACGCGATGGCCCTGGTATAATTCTTCGCCCTCATCTGGCGCATCGTTATGAGTTACATAAGCCTTCCCGTCGTCATCAAAAAAGATTGCAGGATCTATTCCCGCAAAATCTAATTTAATAGGATCACTCCATCCCTCTTTAGGATCCTGGGTTTTTACAACTATATTACCAAAACCGCCGGCAAATTGTGTGGTGATCATATAGAACGTATCGTTATTGGGATTGTAGCGAATATCTGGCGCAAAAATTCCCAGACTAATTTCGGTATCCTGCACTTTAAGTTGAGATTTGCGATCTAATACGTGACCAATTTGGGTCCAGTTTACCAAATCATTGGAATGAAAAATTGGCACCCCCGGAAACATCGCGAACGATGAAGAGACTAAATAATAATCGTCACCTTTGCGGGCAATAGCCGGATCTGGATACATTCCCTGTAAAATTGGATTGTAGAACTCATTAGAATCCAAAGGATTTTCATTATAGATATCGTCATCACCTTCGTATACCACGCTGGAAAATACCGGAATATTTTTTTGGGCATTACAACCGGTAAAAACAAATAAAGCCAAAAAGGCGGTGATTAAAACAACTTGATTTTTTTTCATTATTTACTTTTTAATTAATTCTTATCGTTTTTCTATTAAATCTTATTTTGAAAACATCCAGTAATCGAAATACAGAATTTCACTAGCTGCTCTGCCTTTAAATACAAAATATACATCGTGCACACCGGTAACTTTTTCTACTTCTGTGGTTACCAATTCCCACCTATCGCCACCACCGGTTAACGGAACTTCTATGGTGCCTATTAATTTTCCATCAACCGCATCAAGCCTTATTTCCATACTTACGTTTCCATTGTGCGTGGTTCCCACTCTGGCAGTAAAATTTGAAACACCATGCGCTCTAAAATCTACTTCGCGAACCTTTGAAAAGGAATTATTACGCTTGGCTACTATAAAATTTCCAACCTCCTCATTTTCTCTGGATTTTAATCCTTCTGACCAGGCAATAGTTTCGGCTTCATTTTTAACATACGGGTTTAAAGTTTGTAAAGCTTCCTCAATTCCATCGGTCATTTTCATTTGCTTTACTGAACCGTCTTCGTTAAACTCCATTTCTTCTACGGCTACAGATCTTGTAAATCCGCTTCCACCGGGGAGCGCGGCATTGTGATAAAAGAAATACGTATTTCCTTTAAAATCTATAGTTGCGGGATGGTTGGTAAAAGCACCACCTTCCTGTGGCATTACCACACCCTGGTATTTATAAGGCCCGGTTATATTTTTACTTGTAGAATATCCAATATGCTCCGGTAGTGGCCCGGCCGCGAAAAACATATAATAAGTGGCATCTTTTTTATAAAGCCAGGGACCTTCTTCATAGGTTGTTGGCCTCCTGGTATTTTCTTCGCCTTCTCGTTTTCCAAATGCTTCAGTAGTATTGGGAATTTGGGTTATTTCACCTTCATAACTAATCATATCCTCATTTAACTTTACATAATACGGCACCGGATTTCCCCAAAATAAATATGCCTGCCCATCGTCATCAATAAAAACTGAAGGATCTATATCATCCTGGCTGTTACTTATTAAAGGTTTTCCCAGCGGATCAATAAAAGGGCCGTATGGACTATCGGCTACGGCAACGCCAATTCCATTTTTTCCTTCCCTGCTTGTTATTGGCACGTACATATAGAATTTACCGTCCCTTTCTGTAGCCTGTGGGGCCCAGGCATTTCTCCCTGCCCATTCAAAATCGTCATAAGCTAATATTGCGCCGTGGTCTGTCCAGTTAACCATGTCTTCGGTGGTATATAAACGCCAGTCGTTCATCGTGAACCAGGTAGACTCATCTTCGTCGTGAGAAGTATATAAATACACTTTATCATTATAAACCATCGGGGCAGGATCTGCCGTGAAATTGGTTTGAACAATTGGGTTTTGAGAAATACCTGCCTTAAAAGTTAGCATAAGGCCAAGGCATAATAAAGTTCTTGTAATATTCATAAATTGATTTTTATTCATTCCATGATATTCATCAATAGTCTGAAATACTATTGATTTTAATTGAATAATAACTGGGCATATTGATATAAAGATCTTCGCCAGGTTAACCATTCATGAGCAGTATCAGGGGAAGAGTAAAAAGTATAATCTATATCCTGTTTTTCCAGCATATCCCTGAATGCATTTACGGTTTTAAAGAAAATCTCAGCCTCTTTAGTTCCCAAGCTTAAAAAGATCATATTCAGTTTTTCTTCAACATCTTCAGCATTACTAAAAGCACCATTTAGAAAAGTATCGGCATCCAGTTTTTTATTACCGGGAAAATTAGCAGTACCACTAAAACCTCCGTAGTAGGAGAAATGTTCCAGGTTATTCATAATAATACTCATGGTTTGACTGGCTCCCATTGAAAGCCCTGCAATGGCACGGTTTTCCCTATTCGGAATAGTGCGAAATTTGTTATCGATTTTGGGAATAACCTCGTTTATAAGCACTTCTTCAAAAGAAGACATTGGCCTATTCTCTCCTGCTTTTTCAAGATCTTCAGGTTTGTATGCATAGCCGTTATCCATTACAATAATCATAGGTTCTGCATCACCTGAAGCAATTAAATTATCCAGAATCAAATTGGCGTGACCCTGCGAGGACCAGCCGGTTTCATCTTCATAACTCCCATGCTGAAGGTAAAGCACCGGATATCTCTGTTCAAGATTTTCAAAATATCCCGGCGGGGTATACACGAAATTACGCCTCCACTGCTGGGTTATTTCTGAAAAGTATAAGTTTTCAGAAACATTTCCGTGAGGCACATCTTTTAGGGCATAAAACTCTTTATCGGTTGCTGGAATTTCGATTCCGCTGCCCCAGCGGCCAGCACCATAATAATATTTTGAACCGGGATCTGGAACTGAAGCGCCACCAATATTAAGTTGATAATAATGAAAGCCTTCATCCTGCGGGGCAGATTCCCCCAGCCATACACCTTCTTTATTTTTTTCGAGATCATACTTTACCCCGCCAATATCCAGTCGAACCTTATTTGCTTCGGGCGCTTCAATTTGAACCCGTACTCTTCCTTCTGAATTTACCTTCGGAAATTCTTTTCCGGGTTGATTTACTGAAGAAGGTTTAAAATCTTCAACAATCTTTTCCTGTTCCCTTTGAGCAAAGGAAAATGAGACTGAAAAAATTAATAATAACAGGAATGGATGTTTCATAATTTAAGATTTAGAATGGTGCTTAATATTTTTTAGAAGGAATTTATTCTCCACTCTTTCAGTTCGTAAAACCTATTCTACGGCTTCTACCCCTTCTTCTGTTTGTTCCACTTTCTTAATGGTACCATCTTCATTGTAGTACATATAATCTACCGTAATTGAACGTCTATAACTTCCTCCGGTTGGTAATACGCCATTATGGTAGAAGAAATAATCTTTTCCTTTGTACTCGATAATACCGGGATGAATGGTAAAACTATTGGGAGCGCTGTCTGCGAGTATTCCACGGTATTCCCAGGGTCCTTCTGGACTATCAGAGGTAGCATATTCAACTCTTTCGCGTTCTTCTCCTTTGCTGGCATATACTAAATAATACAGGCCTTTTCTTTTGTAAACCCAGGGACCTTCTATAAAATTCTTTGGGTTATAATATTGGATCTCCCCATCTAATTCAATCATATTATCTTTCAATTTTACCATTTTGAGACTACCATTGCCCCAATACATATAGGCCTGGCCATCATCGTCTACAAAAACTGAAGGATCTATATCATCCCAACCGTGTGGATTATCGGTGGTCATTTCATTATAAATTAAGGCTTCCCCTTTAGCATCCTTAAATGGGCCCAATGGGGAATCGGCAACTGCTACTCCTATTGCCGCACCCCCATTACTCCTGTCATCATCTTTATGAAATGTAGAGACATAGAAATAAAATTTACCGTCTCTTTCTGCAACCTCAGCAGCATAGGCATCCCCGGTTGCCCAGGAGAAATCTTTTGGCGAGAGTTTTGGTCCGTGATTTTTCCAATTTTTCATATCAGTCGAAGAAAAAACCAGCCAATCTTTCATTTCATAGTTGGTGGAAGATACTGAAGCCGTATCGTGACTGGTATATAAATAAACCGTATCGTCATAAACCAGCGGTGCGGGGTCTGCCGTAAAAACATCTGTAATAATGGGATTTTGAGCTTTTGTAAGCTGTGGTGCAAGCATTACCCCTAATCCTACCAATGCGAGCATTTTAATTTTTAGTTTCATAATTTTATTATTTATCGGTTAAAGTCATTTTTTAATATTTAATGTATACTGTTCTCCTTCAGAAGTTTTTAAATCGTATTCATAAACCTTCTGAATTTCAACCGGATTTAAATCAGATTCTTCTGAAATAAGCGGTTGCTTAATTTCCGGGAGATTATAGAATTTATTAGTGTTATCCCCTTTGGCTTCTTCCAAACCTTCTCCTTCCAACGGGCTATATGACCGAATCCTAACCACACCTCCTAATTCAGATTTAATACGAATATTCCCTGGCTTATTATTCTTCCATTCAATATCTACTTCAAAACCTCCACGAGCTCTTAAACCTGAAACTTTTCCTTTACTCCAGTCTGCAGGTAATGCAGGCAGAATATGAATGGCGCCATCGTGACTCTGTAAAAGCATTTCGGCAATCCCGGCTGTGCAACCAAAATTTCCATCTATCTGAAATGGAGGATGCGCATCAAAAAGGTTGGGATAAGTACCGCCTTGTTCGCTATGGCCTTCCTGCATCGAAGGGGTTAACTGGTCTTTTATTAATTTAAGCGCGTGATCACCGTCAAGTAATCTCGCCCACAGGTTCACCTTCCAGCCCATTGACCATCCGGTAGATTCATCTCCCCGGGCTACTAAAGAAGTTTTTGCAGCTTCAAATAATTCCGGATTCCGGTATGGGGAAATTTGGTTTGAAGGATAAAGTCCGTATAAATGAGATACGTGCCTGTGATCGCTGCTAGGATCATCCCAATCTTTTATCCACTCCTGCAATTGTCCCCAACTGCCAATTTGCATTGGTGGTAATTGCTGAAGTTTTTCATTTAATTCGACTATAAAATCTTCATCATCTCCAAGTATTTCCGCGGCTTTGGCTGTTCTTGAGAAAAGATCGAAAATTAGCTGATTATCCATCGTAGCTCCATAAGATAAAGATGAGCCTGGATGTGCGGTTGGGGCGTGTTCCGGGGAAATAGAAGGTGAGACTACAAGCCAGTTATTTTCAGGTTCCCTGATCATAAAATCCAGGTAGAATTTCGAAGCTTCTTTTACGATGGGATATACAGATCTTAAAAATTCTTTTTCTCCTGAAAAATCGTATTTATCAAACAAATGCTGGGAAAGCCAGACTCCTCCCATTGGCCACATTCCCCAATAGGAACCGTCTATTGCACCCGTCATTTGCCAGATGTCGGTATTATGGTGCATCACCCAGCCTTCTGCGCCGTACATATCTTTGGCGGTTTTTCTTCCCACTTCTGAAAGTTCCTTCACCATTTGGATCAATGGCTCGTGAAATTCCGGAAGATTCATGATCTCGGCCGGCCAGTAATTCATTTCTGTATTAATATTTACCGTGTATTTACTATCCCAGGCAGGGGTTAACTGGTCATTCCAAATTCCCTGCAAATTGGCGGGTTGCGTTCCCGGCCGGGAAGAGGTAATTAAAAGATAGCGCCCAAACTGAAAATACAGGGAAACAAGGGCTGGATCATTTCCGGTTTTGAAATTTATGATCCTTTCATTGGTGGGTAGCTTCGCAGCTTCCGTTTCACCAAGATCCAGTGATACCCGGTTGAAATAAGTTTGATAATCTTCCAGGTGGGTTTCGTAGATCTCTGCTGACTCCTTTTTTTCAATTGCTGAAAGATATTCTTCTGCTTTTGCTACTTCATCAATACTGAGATCTTTATAGTTTTTAAAATTAGAAGCGATGGAAATATACAGTGTAGCACTGTTTGCATCCTGAATTTTAAGAGCTTCATTTTCTGAAATTATTTCTCCCCCTTCAGTCTGAATTTTAGTGATCGCCAGGAATTTAACTTTACCTTCTATCCCTTCAAAATCGCTGGTTTTACCGTGTAGTTTTAATGTCCTATTTTCAGCTGAAACTTCAGCACCGCCAGGGCGATCCATCGTAGCTGTGAAATTTAAAGCTTCAGGTTTATCTGCCGTAATTTGTACCACGATCACCTGATCGGGATGGGAAGCGAAAACTTTTGTTTCATAGCCTACACCTCCAGCTGTATAGCGGGTTGTGGTAACTGCAGTTTCCAAATCCAGTTCCCGGTAATACTCAGTATAATTTTGGTGATTCGGAAAAGATAATTTCAGGTTCCCTGCGGTTTGATAAGGCATTCCGTGGGAAGTTTTACTAATGAAATGCTGATTAACAAGTTCCTGGGCTTCTGCGCTTTTTCCATCAAACAGAAGTTTCTGCACTTCGGGTAAATATGCTTTGGCTTCAGGATTATCATTCCGGTTAGGTTGTCCTGCCCAGATAGTATTTTCATTTAACTGAATAACCTCTTCCTGAGGATCTCCATAAACCATTGCTCCCAATCGCCCGTTTCCTACGGGAAGTGCCTCTACCCATTTTTCAGCAGGTTTATTATACCAGAGTTTCAATTGGGAATCTTCCTGACTCCAGGATTGAAAAGGTGAAATCAAAAACAGTATTCCCAGCAATACGGAAAATCCAATACTGGAATAACTATTTGTTGAAATTTTGATCTTACCAATTCCCATATCTTCTATTTTTCAAATTGAACCCAGTCAACCTCAACTCCGTCACCATTTTTAAGTTGCACGAGCAGATCCTGCACAGCTGTTGCTTCAGATCTTACAGGAGTCGAAAAAACCTCCCAATTTCCACCTTTTTGGATGGTAACTTCAGCAATCTCCTTATCGTTCTCACCTGCAAGTTTCAGCGCTACAGTACCACCAGTTAAAGATCTTGCCCTGATTTTGACATTTTTGGGACCCTCAGCACCAAAATCAATCCGGTTATATTTCACCCAGGCATCAGGTTTATTTAATACCACTTTCCAACCCTGAAAAGGATCAAGCCGGTCTAAAAATACCGAAGCAGCTCCATAGTTGCTTTTCGCACTATAGCGGTCTATCTGAATTTTAGAAGTACTGGAGGTAATTCCCACTCCGCGTTTGGTTGGAATCACTTTTTTGATATTTCCATTCTCTTCAAAGAACAAACTATCGGCACGAATGGAGCGGTTTTTATCAAAATCGGGGGAAAGATCATTATCGTGATAGAATAAGTACCACTGATCTTTATAATTCACGATGGAATGATGATTGGTCCAGGTACCCGAAGCGGATTCATCCATAATAACCCCCTGGTGGGTAAAAGGTCCCATCGGATTATCGGAAGTGCCATATTCAAGCCTTTCAGTATTGTTGGCAACGTGCGGATAAGTCATATAATAAGTGCCATTTCTTTCAAAAACAAAAGGTCCTTCAATATGCCCTTTTTGAGGGATCTCCTCGAAGGTCTTTATTTCTGAATCCAGCTCCAGCATATTATCCTTCAGTTTCGCACCATAAATTTTTCCACGGGACCAATACAGATAAGCCTGCCCGTCTTTATCAATAAAAACATTGGGATCTATGCCTTCTACGCCCTGAATGTGGTTTGGCTGTGGCTTATAAGGTCCTTCAGGCTTGTCGGCGACTGCCACACCGATTGAAAAACCTTTTTCCCCGTCTCCGGCATCTTTGAGTCTGGTAGGAAAATAGAAGTAAAATTTGCCATTTTTGGATACCGCATCAGGCGCCCACATACTGTAAGCCTTAGGATCGGCCCAGGGAACATCTTTTTGATCCAGAATTTTTCCGTGATCTGTCCAGTTGGTAAGATCTTCCGAAGAAAACACGTGGTAATCAGCCATATTGAACCATTCGGCACGGCCTTCGCCTTCCGGCGGCACAATATCGTGGGAAGGAAATACATATAGCTTTCCATTAAATACCCTTGCCGTAGGATCTGCTGTAAACTGATCCATAATCAGCGGATTTTGTGCAAAAGCATTTACTGACAGGAAAAATACTATCAGGCTCAGTGATATCGTTTTCGGGATATTCAAATTTTTCATTTTAATTATTTTTTTCAGCTTCAATTTTAAAGTAATCGAAATCTACGTAACCCCCAGATTCTTTGGTAGCGTAGTTGAACAACGCAAACCTGTAGCCCATAAAGTGCGGAAGCGTGTAAGACATTTTAAGTTGGTTGCCAATAGTTTTCCAGTTTTCACCATCAAGACTGTAGTAAAATTCTGCTGTATCTTTCCTGTCTTGAAAATCCCCAACGGCCTTAAGGTAAAGCTCCTCCTGATTCAAAGGAATACTTTCCACCTCAACAGGTTCTTCGGAAGCTCCATTGACCATAATAATGTGCTTCTTATTATTTAGCATTTTAGCCCCAACAAATCCGAAATTCTTCTGAAGCAATCCAAGTCCCGCATAATCCCCTTCTTTCATTCCTGAAAGATTAATTTTGGTTATGCCCGAGCTCTTAGGGCCAATAGCTCTTTGGGTAAGGGTATTTCTGGTATCTAAAAATGAAGTATCTACTCTATCTGTAGTCAGCCTTAAATAACCTTCACGATCTTTTACAGACCAGTATTCATCCTGCGGATTATGATTCCATTGCCAAACCAGAGGCAAATCTCTGTCTCCTGACTTTCTACTAAAATCATCTGAAGCCACAATTCCCGGGATCCATCCTTCGTTTGCGGGTAAATCCAGGGTTGCAGGCACCTTGCCATTTTCACCCAGAACAGGCCAGCCGTTTTCCCATTTTACAGGAACCAGGTAAGGAATACGCCCTACTGCTCCATAGTCCCGGAATAAATATGCAAACCAATCCCCTTCCGGCGTATCAATTAAACCACCCTGGGCCACGCCTTTATCCTGAAAAGCAAGTCTCCCTTCATAAGGTCCCGTAATTTTATCGGCCCGGTGAATAATAACCGTTCTCATCCCGTCTCTTGGCCAGGCGATATTGAATAGATAATACTTGTCGTTAACTTTAAATAATTGAGAACCTTCCGCAGGTAAAATAAAATTAGAACCTATAGGTTCGGTAGCGTTCTCAATTAAAACCCGTTCTGTACCTTCCTTTACTCCTGACAGATTATCTTTAAGCTCTACTATATTCAGTTTACCTCCACCCCAAATGAGATAAGTCTTTCCATCGTCATCAAAAAATAAAGTATTGTCGTGAAGAGATGGGGTAAAAGAAATCTCTTCAAAGGAACCATTTTCAATATCTTTTGTTTTGAAAATATAAGTTTTTCCTGTGGTGCTCGAAAAAGTGGAAACGTAAAAAGTCTCATTATGGTAACGAAGGCTGCTTGCCCAGGAGCCTCTTCCGTAGGCATTTTCCCCATTTTCCAGATTCAGGGCATCTGTATCTCCCAAGATATCGTAAGCATAATTCACTATTTCCCAGTTTACCAAATCTTCAGACTTCATAATTGGTACCCCGGGATTCATATGCATCGTGGTGCTGCTCATATAATAGGTGTCATCGACCCTAATTATGGAAGCATCGGGAACATCGGCGTGGATGATAGGATTTTGAGCCTGCTGTTGTGCAACGACTGAATTTCCTAAAAACAGGCTTAAAACTATAATGAGGAGATTTCTCTTTTTCATATTTTTTATTTGAAATAGGGTTTGGCAAATTCTATAAAATATGGCCAGTTAGGGACTACAGTATGGCCGCCTTCGTGTATTCTAAAAACGAGTTTACCTTCAGATAAAAATTCCCCAACTTGAGGAAATTCAGTTTTTGACAGTGCTTTTTCAGCATAGATTTCATAAGCAGGACTCGCGTGAACTCCAGCTAAAAACATCCCTTTGGCGTCTATCCAGTTTCCTTCAACTTTAGGATCTCCGCTGCTGATAAAAACCGGTCGTGGCGCTGCAAGCGCAATCAAATGATGTGCATCTACCGGAAGATCTTTTGTTTCTAAAGGACCGCCGTACTTTATAAAATTGGGAGCAAACCAGTGATATTCGGAGCTGGAGACCAAATTCTCTACCTGTTCTCCAAAATTTCTTCTCAATATTTTAGTACCACCTGCACCGGCAGAACCTATAAATCCCACAGCAAATCTATCATCGTAGGCCATAGTGACCATTGCAGCTTTCCCGTAGCGGGAAAGTCCTTCTATAGCCACCTTTTTTGAATCAACTTTAGAATGATTTTCAAAATAATCAAGCGCACGGCCGGCACCCCAGGCCCAGGCTTTCAAAGCGCCCCAATCATCTAATTTTCTCGGTTCGCCTTTATTCACTAATCCGATAATTCCTTGTCTAAGTCCGGCGCCATTATCAGCTTGATAACTTGTGGGAATCAGGCTGGCATAGCCCCAGTTCTGAGCCAGTAATTGTTCCTGCCAGGGTGTTTCCTGCTCAGGCTCAGGAAAAAACCCAGCCGGAAAATTCCAGTCGAATTTCAAGATTACCGGCACTTTTTTATCTGTATTTTTAGGAAGGGTCAGGGTCATCTCGATTTCAACGTCAATTTCGGGATAGGCAGAGTTATCTACCACTCCTAAAAGTGCCTCAACCTGCACAGGATAATTGCCAATAACTGAATCTTTTCTGGAAATAACTTTCCAGTTTACAGCTGGAGTATTTTCAGGGAAGCGGCCATAAACTTCTGCATCAAAATCTTCTTTGATCTCCTGTCTCCGATTTTCCCATTCAGAAACTGAAGTGACCTTTGATCCATCTTTAAAAACCAAAAGTTCCGGCAGGCTATAATCTACAACTTTAGATTCATCTGAATTTGCGGCATTAGGATCGTTCGGATTTCCCGAAGGTCCGTGCCGCAAGGATTCTATTCCTAACTCCTTCAGCATTAATTGATGATCCTGCGCACTTAGACGATAAATACTATCCCGCTCCTGCTGAGAAAACTGCGCCATCGATTGATTAACGCAGCTAAAAAAAACGATAATGACAAATAATTGTTTCATTTTCACTATTTTACAGGAGGAGAAACCTTTGCTAATTTGTAATCACAAATCCGCCCTGAGGTTGAATGGTGACTTCAAATTTTCCTCTTTTTTGTTTGATTTCTTTCTTTTCAGTTTTCCCCTTTTTTGAGTCATTAATAATACTGAATGTATCTTTCAGTTCAGGAAGGGAAAAGCTCACCTTTTTCACTTCTTTTGACGCATTGATCCCGGCGATATACCATTGATCTTTGTGCCTTCTTGCTATTACGCTGTACTCGCCCGGATATCCCTCAATGAAAATAGTTTCATCCCAGGTGGTAGGAACATTTTTCATAAAGTCTACTGCAAACTCCGGAGCGTCTTCGAGGTTATTCGGTGTTAACGCGAAGAATTGAACCGGTGTTTGGAATAGAACTGCAGTTGCCAATTGAAAAGCATCAGAGGTTTTTCTAAAATTTCCGCCGTCATTGGTTCGGTTGTACCTTTCGTTTAGAACAGTACCGCCAAAATCCATACTTCCCACCGTATTCCGTATAAAGGGATGAATGGCAGCACTGCGAGCTTCCTGGTCATTTGCATACTGACTAAACATTAAATTTTCCGAAGCAAGGACTGCTTCAGTACTTATAAAATTAGGATACATTACTTCCCAGCCCCTTGGAATCGTGGCACCGTGAAAGATCATCATTAATCCGTAATCATTAGCATCGGACATTATATCCTCGTAAAGCTGAATGGTCTCTTGTTTATCACCACCCATAAAGTCTACTTTCAGGCCTTTTACTCCATTCTCCTGCAACCACTGCATCTCCTGTTTGCGGGTAATCGCCCGGTGCATTTTATTTCGCGGAGTCATAGGCGCGTCATTAGCAACCCCATTGGAGTTATACCACAAGAAAACATCAACATTTTTGCTTTTGGCGTAATCAATTAGCTCTTCCATCCTGTCGTACCCGATATTCTGGTCCCAGAGCGCATCAATCAGGATATATTCATAACCCATTTCAGCCGCAAAATCTATGTAGGTCACCTGGTCGTAATAATTCATACTGCCATCCTGCCACATAATCCAGCTCCATACACCGCGCCCGAATTCATAATCCTGAGAAGCTTCGTAAAGCGGCTCCACCACATCAAAAGGAATGGTGGTTTCTACAATAGGCTTTAAACTTTCTCCAATTGTGATAGTCCGCCACGGAGTACTATACGGAAGGGAAATTGCGGCTCCGGTGGATCCAAAATCATTATTTTCAGTACTGTCTGGGAAAGCAATCGTATATTCCCCTTCCTCATTTGGATCGCTGAGATGAGCGCCCACGTAAGTGCCGTCAACTCCGGTTTCAGAAAGTAGCACCCAGTGATCTTCGGTTTTAAATAAACCCGGAAAGGTATATCCCAGATTATTGGCTGAAGCTTTAGTAATCTCCTGATCTAGATAATAGCCCTCTTCATAACTGGGTTTGGTACGCTGAAAACCTACCATAGATTTTGACTGAGGCGTAAGGAAGCTTTTCGCCGTATTTGGGAAATTAAATCCTGTAAATTCTTTCGTCACCACGTGGGCTATGGTATCGCTATATTTTTGAAGACGGTATCTAAAAGCGATGTCATTATTACTAACACGGAAAATTACATCCATTTTTTGCC
Source organism: Salegentibacter sp. BDJ18 (assembly GCF_017579965.1). Lineage (NCBI taxonomy): Bacteria > Pseudomonadati > Bacteroidota > Flavobacteriia > Flavobacteriales > Flavobacteriaceae > Salegentibacter > Salegentibacter sp. BDJ18. The sequence goes on along the minus strand of NZ_JAFLQX010000010.1, from coordinate 17,477 downwards.
CTTTTTGAGTGGCAAAAGTGGCGGTTAGTTCACGTGCGTTATAATTGATCTCTGAATCTTTAAGTTTTTTGGATTCATAACTCTTTTCTACGGAAGTGGTTCTACTCCCTTCAAAACTTAAACCTTCGGAATAATCTGAAATATTTGTTTTTAGTCCCAGCCGGGATTTTTCCAGCACCACTTTATTATTGTAGAAAACAGAATAGGTTGGTATTCCAGCTTCCAGATTAACTTCTAATCTTACAGCATCATCGGGACTCTGGATGGTTGCTTCCTGTGCTACCACAAATGGAAAAATACCTAACAGGCAGATAAGTAAAAAGACTTTTTTCATTTCTAATTTCAAATTGTAGGGTTATTTTGCTGCAGCCAGATCTATAAGTTCTTTCACAACCGGTTTTGCATTATTATCTCGATTGAATAGCAACGGATAATCGGTTCTTCCCCTCACCGGCCAATTGTTTTTCCAGGAATTTCCATCGTTTACTCCCCAAAGCGCAACTCTTGAGATCTTATCCTGATGCTTCAGGAAAAGCTCAAAAAATTCTACATATCTCCTGGTGAATTGCTGCTCAACATCGGCTGGCAGACCCTTAGGAAATGGATTCATTTTATCTTCATACTCATAATTATCTGAGATTTCTGCACCGGCATCGCCCCAGGGGGAAGGTAAAACACTAAGATCTAATTCAGTGATCATCACTTTCCCAAGGTTTCCATATGCTTCCAGGCTTTTTTCAAATTCACGAATATCGGGATGGTTTAATCCAATATGTCCCTGCATTCCTATTCCGTGAACAGTAATTCCTTCCTTTTGAAGCTTTTCTACCATTCTCACTACCCCGGCACGCTTTCCTGGCACTGCCATAGAATAATCATTGTAATAAAGCTGGGCTTCGGGATCGGCTTCGTGGGCAAATTCAAAGGCCAGTTTTATAAAATCTTCACCTAAAATTTGATAGAACTTGCTATTTCTATAATTTCCGTCGTCTTCTATAGCCTCATTAACCACATCCCAGGAATGAATTCTGCCTTTATACCTGCCCACAACGGTATGAATATGATCTTTCATTCTTTGGGTAAGCATTTCTTTAGATACCGTATTTCCATCTTTATCGACAAAAAACCAGTCGGGAGCCTGGGAATGCCATATCAAGGTGTGCCCGTGGATATGCATATTATTTTCTTCGCCTATCTTCACAAATTCATCGGCAAGTTCAAAATTGAACTCTCCTTCTTTCGGTTGAATTCGTGCACTTTTCATAATATTTTCGGCAACAATAGAATTGAAATTCTCTGTTGCCACTTTAAGTTCTTCAGGCTGCCTTCCCATAATTTGCCAGGCATTGAGAGTGGTTCCAATATGAAAATTATTCGCGAGAGCATTTTTTAAACTCGCTTTGGATACCTCGCTATTATCAACTGATTTTTTATTAGAATTACAGCTGTAAAATGTAAAAAACACACTTAACAATAATATAAAAATAGACAATTTTTTTCTTTTGTACATAGCAGTTGATTTTAAAATTCCAGGAAGAAAGTTTATAATAATTTACAATTTCTTTATAAAAAAGTTCCCCTAACTTCTAAAAAAGGCTAATTCATACCGGGTAAGCGTTGCTAATCCAACCGGTATCCAGACTTTTTTGAGTTAGGAGAACTATTCAGTAAAACTCACACATGATTAAATTTAAACGGATAGCAACGCTATTATTTCTAATTGATTTTTATTCACATTCCTTTTTTTCTTCAGCATATTCCCCAAACCATTTATATACAGCATTAGCACAGGCTTCAGGATTATTATCATAGGCTATACCAGCATTCGGGTCTCCCCGATGAATTAAGTTCTCAGGAGCCAGTAAATTCCAACTTACATTCCCGCTCTCGTCGGCAAGAGCTTTAAAATTTGCTCCAAATCCCCAGGAGCCGGCCTCGCCGGTAACACCACCTTCGCCCCAGGCATTATAACCTTGGGGAGCCCAATCTATTTCAGTAACTGCAATGGGGGCAATATCTGCAACCGGCTTGATATTCTCTGCCCAATTACTTTTAAAAGTTACCGGATCATTATTGTCCTCTCCCCAATAACCGGGATAAATATGTACCGCATATCCAATATTGTCATCTTCAATAGGATTATTTGCATATCCCTTATAATGCGATTGATAACCGGACCCGGGAATCCAAATCACATTTTCAAACCCATTATTACGAATCATATCTACTAAAGGCTGAAAAAACATTTTTAATTTATCGAAATGGGGCTGGGTATTACTACCCCATTCCCCATTAGTGCCTAAAATATGAATTGGTTCATTGGCTAATTCGAACATAACATGTTCAGAATTTTTTAAGGCTTCATGCTTCGATAAATAGTCCCATACAGTTTTAAGATATTCATGATATTCATCATCAACATCTATCCTTTCGGGGCATACTCCCGGTGGTCTAAGGATAACATACATTCCTCTTGACTTCGCATGCTCAATAAGAGGAAGTATTACTTCATCTACCGCATTTACAAAACGATCAAAATTAAATTCTGAAATATCTTTTTCTCCATCTACCTCGGCCCCGGGATTATTTGACCAATAAGGATCTATGTGTAGCCGTACCATATTTAAATACCAGCCGTCGTCATCTTTATTAGTTAGTTTATTCATAACCGATTTATTATAATTTAATGCTCCCTGTACATCATAATTATTCCATCGCCATTCACCTACATGGCCCCCGTTAAACCACGGATTTGGAGTCATGGCCACCCCGTGAAGCAAAACTTCTTCTCCACAGGTATTTTTCAAATACCTTCCATCAACACTCAATTTATATGTATTTAAAGGCCATTCTATATCTTTAGAAGGTTCATCTTCTTCTATTTCATCAGCATCTTCAATAGAATCTTGCTCCTCGGTTTCTTTTTCCGGCAAGAAATTATCATCGGCTGAACATCCTGGTAATACCAGGAATAAAATCATAAGAATTGCTACTCTGTTAAGAACCTTACTAACCGGCATTCATTTTGTTTTATAATTCTTCCAAAGCTTCAGCGAAACTCTTATAAGCAGGTTTCCTGTTTAAGTTAACATCCCACAAACCCTGGAATTCACCGGGCAACCAGTTTGCATCTTCAGGACTATCGGTAACACCCCAAACAGTAATGCCATATCTTTGCGCCTGAGGTACATGTTCTTTATAAGCTTCAACTACATAGCTATACATATCGGCTTGCTGTTGTAAAACTTCATCTGTAGGTTCAGAGACATTTGTTCTTACGTCCAGTTCTGAAACTTTTATGAGTTTACCTGTTTCAGCAAGAAGTTGAAACATTTGAGCAATATTATTTTTATCGGAATCTATACTTATATGCATTTGAGTCCCAATACCATCTACAGTAGCACCCTGGCTTTCTATGTATTCTACATATTCAATGAGTCCCCGGGTCTTATCTAAGTTATATTCAAGGTTATAATCGTTTATAAAAAGGAGATCTTCGGGGCTACCATACTCCCTGGCCAGTTTAAAGGCTTTAACCGCATAATCTTTACCCAGGTAATCCTGCCAGTAAAATTCGTCACTGGTGATATCAGAATCGGTCGCTCCACTTTTTAATTCGTATGGATTTCCATCATCCATAGGTTCGTTAACAACATCCCAGGCATCTACATAGTCTTTGGAAACTTCCATCATGCCCGTAATCCATCTTTCCATTTCGCCACCAATGATCTCCTCTTTTTCTTCAGGTGTTTTCTCTATAACACCACCGGCATTGGGGTTTACACGCGAAAGCGTTACGTCATCAATATATACCGTCCCTGCAAAGTCACCATAGCTAATAACTAATCGCTCACGATCTTCTTTGGTTATCGTCGTCTCCAAAGTATATTCCTCCCAGTCTTCTGATACGTTAAATGAGCCAAGCCCATCACTTGAATAATCAGATGGCGATTGTAGCTCGGCACGAAGAGTACCCGCAGTATTTGCCTTTACTTTAAAATTCAATACATAAGATCCCCCCATTTCCAATGTAGGTAAATCATAGGCAATCTGTGCCTCCCAAAAATTCGTAGCTGAAGGATTCGTAAAGGTAAAAGCATAACCTGTATCTCCATAGCCCTCACCTTCTGCGGAGCGCTCCATGGTAGAGCCATTTCCCCAGCCAGCCCAGCCATCGGTGCCAGTTTCAAAATCAGAATTGGTAATTACACTTGGATCCAGTGCGGGACCGCCACCACTGCCTTCCTCGTTATATTTTTTCAGGCTTATATTATCAAAATAATAAGTAGTGGCCACATTGCCGAGATTAAAAGCAATAGTACTTGAGCCTGCCATTTCTTCAGAAACAATAATTCTTTTGGTAAAAGTAGTCCATTCAGCAGAGGCGGGAATAGCACCAAAAAAATCCCAGTGTTTATACTCTCCAGGTTGAATATGAGCCTGGGTAGCAAAAGAGGCATCAGCATCTGAGCGAACATCCATAGTAAGTTCGTATTCTTCCCCTACTTCCATAGGCGGAGAAAACTTAAAAAAGAACTGGCTTTCCCAATCGTTTTCCCGAACTTCTCCATTGGTCACCGCTAATGCCCTGCCCTCACCGTCTGCACCTTCTCCGGCAGCCGTAAAAGACATACTATCATCTTCGTTAGTCTCATAGTTTGCTGCTTCATCCGTTTCAAAGTCAGCACCGGCAATCTCATCCCAGCTTGGTCCGCCACCTATTACTGTTGGCGCAATTGTGCTGTTCAGGTATTCGGCATTTTGATTAGCGTGCCAGGTAAGCGTATGCCCGTATATAGAAGTTCCTGCTTGTTGTGCCGCAGCTATAAGTTCATTTACCTGAGCAAAATTCATAGAACCATCATTTTGCACGATGGCACCATGCTTCATTCCATAACCTACGGTAAGCTCATCAAAATTTTTATTAATAAGCCTGTACATTACTCCTTTATTAATATAATCTGAAATAGAAACAGCCCCACCTAAGGTGAAATTTGAGGTACTATCTTTATAGCTCTTAAGAGGTGCATAAGAATTAATATCTTCCTGTGCCTCGAGGCCTTCAGGTTTTTCTACTTCAAATGCTAATGGATCTGGATCGGCACAGGAAAATAATGAAGCCAATAAGCCACTACAAACAAGAAAACGATTTAAATATTTCATAATCGATTTATTTTTTTATTTTATTCTATTATGGGAGAAAATGTTTCCATACGTACCCCACGATCTCTAAGTACAAGCGTATCTGTTGTACTCACATTAATTTCTTCAAGGTTAACTTCGTAATCCAGGTAAAGAGCATCACGATCTTTTCCGCCCCAACTGTTTTGTTCGCCATCTTTTACAAACTGGCCGTTACCACTTGCCGTATACTCATCTGATGCAGCTCTTACTGTACAGTTACCAGAATCGTCAAAGCTTAAAATTAAGGTGCAGTTTACAGCATAACCTTCGCTGTTTTGAAAAACCAAATCTAACTCTACTTCATTTAAAGAGCGGGTTGTGAGGGCTACTACCTGATCGTCTACTACGTACTCTTCTTCTCTTATTACAGTATCGTCAAGATTCTCGTTACCGGTAGTTCCTTCAATTTCATCTACCCCACGGCGTAAATAATAACCATGCCACGGATTCACATATTTTACGGCATAAAGAATGAAATCTTTAGGCAAAACATCCCAATCTTCTGCAACGGGTTTACGTGGATTTGTAACCTGTGGTATTCCCCTAAGAATGGAATCTGCGCTTACAACATTGGTCATTTGAAGTGGAATTACATAATTTCTTCCAATAGCAAGACTATCGGCAAAAAATGCATCGCTTAGCTGAAGCTCAACTCCACCGGTTAGTTCACCTTGCGGAATCCTGATTTCATTAGATTCCAGTGTATAATAATTTTCGGGCATTGCCTGAACAGGTTGGCCGCTATCATCAAATACAAGACCTTCCGTTAAAGAATTATCTACCTCAAAATCTATAAAAACGTCCTGATCATTATCGTAAGTTCCACCGGTAGTAGCCATTATTCTCGCTTTACCTTCATTATCCAGAGAAGTATCAAAAATATCTTCTCCCAGTGTAATTGTCCTTACCGGGTACTGGTAAGCAAAATAAACGGTTTGGTATTCATAGTCGTCAAATTCCCATTTATCATTCTCACATGAAGTAAAGCCTGAAAGAATAATTAAAGCGATTAAATATATTTTATTTTTCATTTTCTGTTCTTTATAATTAAACTAACTACCAGCCCTGGTTTTGGATAATTGCATCGTATTTTAAAACTTCGCTAAAAGGGATTGGACCATATCGCATATATTCTTCATAAATCCTGTCTTCAACAGTTATTGTTTGATGATTCCCGTCAAGAATACTTACTCCTCTGGCCGGAACATTTAAATCATCACCCCAACGACGGATATCCCAAAACCGGAAACCTTCAAAACTTAGTTCTAATCTGCGTTCATTTCTTATTAATTCTCGCATTGCATTTTGATCTGAGCTAATTGACTCTAAATATGCATCTGGCTGCGTTATACCAGCGCGCTCCCTTAAGCCAGCAATAATATCGTAAGCAGAAAACCCAAAAGGTCCTGTTCCTTGTGGCCCCCAGGCTTCGTTAGCAGCTTCTGCGTAAATAAGGTATAATTCGGTATACCTCATCCTGGCGGTATAATGCTGTTGAGTATTGCTGGTTACAGGATCTAAATTCACATCCTGCCTTAGCAATTTCTTTAAATAATAACCTGTTCTGGTTGAAGTCTCTACGGCATTTAAAGCATCATTGGTACTTCCGTCAGCAGCGGTTACAATGGTTGAATTACCTGGTCCTGCGGTACTTTGATTTACCACAATGTAATGATCTAACCTTGGATCCCTGTTTTCGTAAGGATTAGCGGGATCAAACCCACTAGCCGGATCTGTAATAGGATAACCATTGGCCATGGGAAATGAATTCACAAGGTTTTGAGTTGGATTTAGTTGTCCGTCACCAAATAAAGTTGGTGGAAAATGTTGCTGTTCTAAATCACTGGTTTCTACCACATCGGTTCTCCAAATAATTTCCGGCGGGTTATTTCCCCCTCCAATTCCACTTATTTGCGAAGCATTTTTGTACCAGGTATGACCATTTGCTGCAATACCACTTGCTCCTCCATTTTCTGCCAATACCTCCCCGGCATAATTGGCTACATCGGCCCAGGTAGTAGTATTTCCATCGGCATAAGCAGGGCTTGCAGCAAGTAAAGCCGCCTGTGCCCTTACAGTTTTGGCAATTCTACCGGTCATTCTTTGTTTGGCATATTCACCAAAAACCCTGTTATAATCTCCTAAATCTGAATACCCTTCAGGTAAACTTGAAAGCGTTTCATAATCTAAAGGAAGTAAAGCTTCAGCCTGTTCTACATCTGCATATAACTGTTGCATGCACTCTTCAAAAGTTGCCCTTGGCTGATTAAAATCTGAGCCGGTTTCTTCAGGTTCTAATAAGATTGGAACCCCTAATAGCTCTCCATTAGCCCAACCCGCATGTTGACGTAAGAGATAATACATATATAACGCTCTAAGGCCATAGGCTTCACCTTTAAGCCTGTCGTTAAAAAGGGAGCTTATTTCTTCATCTTCAGACCAGGTTACTTTATCAGTCTCGGCAAGAAAGATATTGATATACTGGATAGCTGCCCTTGCATTTTGCCACTGGTCAAAAGGATTATTTTGAGCTGTCCATTGCCCGGTAGCAATTTCACGGTAAGGATTATTGTTTACGTTACTAACGGCATCATCTGTTGCTACCTCACTAAAAGAATAACCATTATTTGGTAGCCTGGTATAAGCGTTAAGTAGAATACCCTGAGCATATTCGGCCTCAGCATACATATCTTCCAGGCCTCTATTATTCTCTATGGCAGGTTCTATAAGATCGTCACAACTTGTAATTGTAAAGACCATTAATAAAAGAAGTAGTAATTTACTTTTCATTTCCTTTTATATTTAAATTTTTAAAATATTGCTTTTACGCCCAGGTTATAAAATCTGTTCTGGGGTGCACTTCCTACATTTAACTCTAAAATCTCACGTTCAGGGGATACAGTTAGTAAATTAGCTCCATTTACATATACCCCTAATTCCTGCACAAATGATTGGGCAAATAATTCTTTTGGTAGATTATAGGAGATTTGAACTTTTGCCAGGTCAAAACGATCTGTACTATAAAGCCAGAAATCTGAATTTCTAAAGTTATTATTACTATTAGTGGTAGTTAATCTTGGATAAGTTGCAGTTTCACTTGTCTCCGGCGTCCAACGATCCCGAGCTACAATTGAATATTTATCTTCACCATCCATCCAGAAATAAGAACTATTTTTCATACCGTGAGCTCCAAATCTTCCAATTCCAAGAGCGAAAAAGGTGAAATCTTTCCATTCAGCTGTGAAATTCACACCTAAAGTTAGCGGGGAGCCAAACCAGCCAGCTTTGCCAAGATAAACTTCATCCTGGTTATCTATTACGCCGTCACCATTCTGGTCTATATATTTAATATCTCCCGGGGCAACCTGCCCATAACTTTGCGAAGGTGAATTCGCAATTTCTTCAGCACTTGCAAACAGTCCGTCGCTTTCCAGACCCCAAATACCATCTAAAGGATTTCCTTCCCTGGATTGGTATTCATCTTCATACATTTCAGCTCGTTTGGTGGCCTTGGTATCATAATAAGTACCAACAACTCCAAGCGTAGTTTTCAATTCTCCAAATTGCTGATTCCAATCTGCTCTAAAATCAAACCCTACACGTTCATCATCGTTATAATTCACATAAGGGATAAATGAAGAGTTTGGCCATCCGGTTTCAAAATAATTAGGATATAATACAGATGCCTGTACTATACCACCCGTCATTCTATTGGCAAAAACAGAACCCTGAATTTGGAAAAGATTATCAAATAACGAAGCTTCAACCCCTAAATTTATTTCTTCTCTTTTAGAAAAAGTTAGGTCATCATTCTGGCCTCTTCTGGAATCTGTAGAGCGGCTTAGAGCACCATCTCTCCAGTTAAACCAGGCACCATCGGTTTGGGTGTAAATACTTTCATATAAATAGTAATCCTGTATATCAATATCGGTATGTAAAATACCTGCGGAAGCGGTAAGTTTTAACTCATCAAATACCGTTGAATTTTGAAGAAAATTCTCTTCGCTTAAACGCCATCCTAACGTAAAGGTTGGTGAAAAAGCCTGACGGTTTCCTTCAGGTAATTTTGCTGAATGTACCAGCGCTCCACTAAAATTAACAAAATACTTGTCTAAATAATCGTAACCCAGGTACAACCCTAAATTAGCATTACTGGTTCGGTGATATTCTTCTGAAATAGATTGCTGAAATCCATTGGCAATAAGCATTGCTGAAACGTTATGATCTTCTTCTATTTTAGTCTCATAATTAAATTGCCCTGAAAAAGAAATTGTTTGTCTATACCAGCTATCGCTTATATTTTGCACACCAGATCTGGCATCCTGCCCATACTGGGTTAAACTTGCAATTAAATCATCCCCATCATAATTAGTCCAGCTAGGCTCGTATACTGCGTATTCATTGTTATATGATTGGTTGTAAGAAGTAGAATAATCTACTCCAAAGTTTGAATGAAAACTCAAGCCTTCCAGGAGATTTCCTAAATCTGCTCCAATACCTGTATTAAACTGAAATTGTCTACTAGTATAATTATTACTTCCACCCGCATAAATTGCAGCAAAAGGATTGGTTTGGTCAAGCTGCGTACCCCCTAAAAGATATTGACCATCTATAAGGTTACTACTATTGTTAACATACTGCAGAGAATTCTCATCGCTTTCCTCAATCATACTTGTTGGAATTAACGGCGAAAATCGGTTTGGCCTTAAATTGGCCGCACCTGCCCAATAATCTGTATTCACACCCCAACCGTTATAATAAACAGCTGATGCGTTTACGGTAGCATATAGAGTTTCAGTTATATCAATATCTACATTACCACGAATATTAAACCGCTGGGTTCTGTTATTTTCAGCTTCACCGAAATTTAGTAGTGAACCTGCTGAATAAAAACCAAGATTTGTATAATATTGAGCGGTTTCATTTCCGCCAGAAATCTGGGCGGTAGCATCATACCTGTTATAGGTTTCCTGTAAATAATCTGAAGAATAATAGTTTACATCGGGATACCTGTATGGGTTGTCCCCGGCTGCATGTTGGTAGATAGTTTCATCATCAAACCGCTGACTCAAACCATCATTTGCCCTTGCTTCATTATAAAGGGTCATATATTCTGCAGAGCCAAGATATTTTGGATAACTTTTTGGAACAAACATTCCTGCATTTATCCTAACATCAATTTCCTGCTTCTGAATTTTTCCTCTTTTTGTAGTAATTTGAACAACACCTTTAGCAGCACGACTTCCATAGAGCGCCACTGCTGAAACTCCTTTTAAGAAACTAATTTGATCTATTTCTGTAGGCATTATACTTCCGGCATCTCTTGGCACTCCATCTATAAGCACTAAATACTCGTCCATTCCCCAAATATTTCCGTGGAAACCATTGGCAAATCCTTCCATATTTTCCAGGGTACTGGTATTGTAATTCTTCTCCATTAATTCATCCAGATCCACAAAAGAAACTCCACTTATTAGATTTCTCTTCTCTACTTTACGAAATGCAACATTTACATCTTCATAACCTTCTGCAGGCTCAAGACTTATATTATCCACAAATGGAGTTACAATTACTGTTGTAGGTTTGTACTCGAGAGCTGCTACGGCCAAAGTGGAATACAAGCCGGTTGAGAGCGAAAAACTCCCAATAGAGTCTGTAACCACGGTGTTGCCAGCCTCTGTCGTTACGGTAGCACCCACTAACGGCTTTCCTTCTTTACCTCTAACGATGGCTTCAACATCAATATCTTCAGATGTTTGTGCGACCCCTATAAAAGGCATCAAGGCAAATAGTGCACAAAAAACTACTTTAAATTTTATAATATTCATTCTCTCTATGTTTAAATTGAACACAATGCGGTTACCAGCCAGGATTCTGACTAAATTCTAAATACATATTTACATCCACATTTTTTAAAGGCAGCCAGTAATGTTTGCTACTAAAGTTTCTTTCCAGAATAACTTCTTCCCTTAAGTTTAGAACCCGGTTTTGTGAAGGATCATCGGTATTAAGTTCTCCGGCCCGGTCAAATTCTACAGATTTCTTTAAAGTATATGGACTTTCGGTTAACAACAACCAACGTCTTAGATCATTAAACCTGTGTCTTTCAAAAGCTAACTCTACTGCACGCTCCCGGCGCACTTCACTCATAAAAGCATCCAGAGATCCTAAAAATTCATCTGCCACGTGACCAACACCGGCTCTATCTCTTACAAAATTAATAGCGTCTACCGCTGTTTTACTATAGCCTGAAACCTGTCCTGTAGGTGAGCCATAAGCCTGGGCAGCTGCTTCAGCATACATTAGGTATACATCTGAGAGTCGCATCCAGGGTAAATGAATATTTAAACTGTTCCCATACCCATAACCTTCATCATATTTATTCGCTGTTATTGGGATAAACTTGTAAAGCATATAGCCGGTTCTACTACCCGTTCTTATATTTCTATAACTTCCGCCGGTAAATAGATTGGCATAACGGTTATATTCCTCATCTGCTGGCATAGAACCCTGAACGGTACGAACACCATCATAAACAATATCATTATAAAATCTTGGATCACGATCTTTCCACGGATATTCGGGATCATAACCAGATTCTGGATCGGGTTGCGTAATATCTTCAATTGGCATCCCATTGGCCATTCCATAAAAATCTACATAGTTTGCAGTAGGCAGAAATTTCACATCCCCATCGGTTAAAATGGGAGAAGGCTGATATTGTTTTGCTGTACCATAAGTAGATCCATGCGCACCAAAATAAGGTCCTCTAAAAATAGCCTCGGTACTACCTGGTATTTGCCAGTTTTGCCCGGTTGTATAAAAGTTTAAATGATAATCTGAAAATGGTACTAAAGAATAATCTGCTTCTCCAGATTCTGTTAGAGTAAGTAATTCTGCGAAAGCTTCAGCAGCTTTTTGAGCATAAGAAGTATTGTAAACAGCGTTCCCTGTAGACTCCTGATTCATTAGGGGACTTGCCGCCCATAAATAATTCTTCCCTAAATAACCAAGCGCCATTATTTTATTAATACGCAATTGGTTTTTCCCTAATGTTGCGCTTCCAGCATCTGTTTCGTCCCAATCTGTAGGTAATAAATCGGCAGCAGCACGAAAATCCTGTGCGGCAAGATCTGCAGCTTCGTGATAACTTAAACGTGGTAATTGAAGTTGTTCATCACTTGGTAAAACTTCATTTATATATGGTAATCCTCCAAAATATTGGATGAATTGGAAATGAAACCATCCTCTAAAGAACAATAACTGCCCTCTTATTAAATCTTTTTCTTCCTGAGTGGCATCTGTAAGACGGTCCATATTAGCAAGACCTAAATTGGCTTTTCTAATTCCATACCATCCTAATTGCCATAGGGATTTTGAAAATCGGTCATCATCTGTACTAGTATTGTTTCTATCCATCCAGCCGGCTTGCCATCCATCAAATTCTGACTGCCAGCCCCAAAAGTTTCCATTTTCAATTTTATTGATAAAGTGAAAATCTCGCGCGGTGGACTCAATCTCATCATCTCCCCAATTCCAGGAGTTGGTCCAGTAGGCATTGGTGAAATCTGGGATACAGTGATATAATTCTTCCGTAAACCCTTGAAAATTGGTGAAATTTTTAAAGGCTTCCTCTTCAGAAACTATAGATTCATCTTCCCTGTCTAAGTAATCTTCACAAGATGATATGAAAACTAAAGCAAATATTGCCAGACTAAATTTTATAATGTTTTTTATATAATTTTTCATAACAAGCTATTTTAAAAAGTAATATTTACCCCTAAGTTGTATCTGCTTACGGTTGGGTAAGCTCCCTGGGATGCCCATCCCGTTCCGGCAAAATTCGATTCCCTGTCATCTGGCATATCAGACCATAAGAAGAGGTTGTTTCCATTTAAGAAAACCCTTAGGTTTTTTACTCCCAATCTATCTACTAAACTAGAGCCGGCATCGAAAGTATAGGCTATTTCGGCATTTTTAAGTCTTAGGTAAGAACCATCAAACATATACCTGTTGGCAGCGTTATATTCACTTGGCGTGGTAAGCCATCTTGGCACCGGTGAATCTGCATTAAAGTTATCTTTAGACCAGTAACTTCCTTCTTCATAAACCACGTGATTTTGGCTACTTAAACTTCCTAAAACTACCTGTCGGGTTACATTGTTTACTCCGTAAAACTGTACATAACTACTAAAGCCTTTCCAGTCAAATCCAATGGTAGCGTTATAAGTGTTTTGAGGATTCCCGGTAAACCCAAATGGAATATTATCATAAGCATCTATTACTCCATCTCCATTAAAATCTATAATATGATAGTTTCCGGGTAATTTCTGGTTATCGTTTGCATTATGAATGGTACTTGCATAGAGATCATCCCAGGTATTGTAATAACCAGGTGTAACATGAGAATATGCCTGCCCAATTTGTAAACCTGCATTTTGCTGATAAGCGGGTAATAATGATGGATCATCGGCATCTATTACTTCATTTTGAGAGTGCGTCATATTAATATTTGACCATAATCTCAAACCATTTTCAAACCTATAGCTTAAATCAAGATCAAATTCATAACCTTCATTTTTTACGTGTCCAAGGTTTGCAACCGGTGCTTCGGTACCAAAATAAGAAGGTATCGCCCTATCGCCTCCATTAATTAAAATATCGGTTCTTTCATCTATAAAATAATCGAAGCTACCTTGAATGAATCCATCAAAGAATCCAAAATCGACTCCAATATTCGTTTTCTTTACCTTCTCCCAGGAAACATCTGGATTTCCTACAGATTCTTCTAAATACCAGGTGTACGGACTTTGCTCTGCGGCTTCTCCGGTTACACCCATTCTTGCCTGCCCATTGTAGCCCCACTGCGTCATGTATAGAAATCTTCCGGCTACGTTATCGTCTCCAATTTCACCGTAATTAGCTCTTAACTTAAGCATATCTAAGAATGAAGCAAAATCAAAGAAATTTTCCCGTGATAAAATCCATCCCACACCTCCTGAAGAAAAGAAAGCAAATCGGTTTTCAGGACTAAATTTCTCAGAACCGTTATAAGCACCATTATATTCAAAAGTGTACTTATTGTCTAAGGTATAAGTAGTTCTAAAAACCCAATCTTCTCTATAACGAGGTATTTGGCTTCCGGTAGCATTTTCATTTCTATTCATAAGTCCCATTACAGAAACATCGTGACGCCCATCAAAATTCCTGGCATATCTAAGTTGTAACTGGTAGAAAAGTTTTCTATGTGAAGACCAATCCTGAACAGCCCCTGGGCTGGTAGACCATTTTACACCTTCCTGAAAATCAAAACGGCTATTTGGGTCGTAGGCCTGCTGGTATAGCTCGGTGCCGGTTTCAGGGTCTATCCATTTTTCCTGCGCATCATTGTATAAATCATTAATTCCACGATCGGCTTCCACAAAAGTGTTATCTAATGCGATGGTACCGTTAAAATTTAGTCCCTCTAAAATCATATCAAGATCCTGATCCAGGGTGAAATTCGTAGTTAAGCGAGTGGTAGTCATATACTGAATTCCGCTTATACCCAAAACTCTAACTGAATTGGTAGCCGCACCTTCATTGGGCGCATAATATCCCCAGGCTCCATCTGAATATCTTGGAAGAAAAACATCTGGGGCAGTACTATAAGCTGCTACCCACATACTATATTCATCTCCGGTAGCTCCCCACGGGCTTTTCTTTACGCCATGTGAGCCGGCCAGGTTTACCTGGAACAAAGTGGTAGGGGTAATCTGAAAATCGAGATTACCTCTTACGTTTAATCTGTTAAATCCATATCCAGGTTCATACCCCCTGTTATTATCATATTGCTTCATTAAATCTCCTTCTCTAAGGAAATCTGCAGTCGTGAAGTACTTTACAAAATCGGTTCCTCCACTTACATTTACGTTTGCGTTATAAGACATCGTGTAATCACGAAAAAGAGTATTTGCCCAATCAACATTTGGATATCGCTCTCTTTCTGCCTGGTCTGCCGGATTTCTATATTTGTCAATAATATCTAATGGCATATAATCGTTCCAGGCGCTTGGGTTTAAACCAAGTTCATTCTCAATGGCTTCATTACGAACCCTTAAAGCATCATAAGCGTCGTATTTACCGGGCAGCTTAGAAGGCCTTTTCATTGTAGTGTTTACTCTTGCCCTTATTATAGCTTTTCCTTTTTCACCTCTTTTGGTAGTTACAAGAATCACCCCGTTTGCACCCCTAACTCCATACACAGCGGTAGCAGAAGCATCTTTTAAAACTGAAATTGATTCTACCGAGCTTATTGCTACACTAGACATTGGCCGTTCCACTCCGTCTACCAAAATAAGCGGGGAAGAGTCGTTCCAGGTACTTTGCCCCCGAATTAAAATTCTGGGATCTTCTTCTCCAGGCATACCCGTACTGGCACTGGTAATAACGCCGGGTACATTCCCGGTTAAAGCTGCACCAATGTTCGTCACACCACCTGCTCTTTCCAGAACATCACCGCTAACTTCTGCTATAGATGCTACAACGGTCTCTCTTTTTTGTTCTCCATAACCAACAATTACCACTTCTTCTAGCGCATCCTGGTCTGGATCCATAATCACGTTAATTTCCGATTGGTCATTAACTTTTCTCTCTATGGTTTTATAGCCTATAAAGCTAAAAACCAGGGTAGCATCGGCAGGAGCATCTATGGTATAATTCCCTTCCATATCGGTTACAGCACCGAGATTTGGAACTTCCTTTACAAGAATATTCACCCCTGGTATTCCAAGATTATCTTCAGATGAAGTAACCGTTCCCCTAATTGTTTGTTGTTCACTTCCACTTTTTGGCTTATTATCATTAGCATAAACCGAAGGAAAAAACAGAAGTTGAAGCAATAGTCCAAAAACCATTGTTCTAGTTAGGTAAGGAAGATTTATTAAATTTATTTTCATATTAAAAATGTTTTAAACTCTATTAAAATGGCTCAAAGGCATTTTAATTGGCTTGCTATTCATATTCGATAACGTTTTAGTTTTTAGGAATAAAAAAAGTGACATTCCCGGGATCATTTCTGAAGAATAAAACCTCATTCCGAAAATGATTTCTGTGAAGCTTCGTTTCCGTTAGATAATAATTTGTCATTCTCTTATTATTATTTCGTTTAAGGGTTATTAAATAGTTTAAAAATGAATAAATACTCCTTTTTGATATTTAAGATAGTTTTAAGAAGTATTGTTTCGTTTTGTTAACCTGGAATTAAAATTCAGCTTATTTTAAGGTTTTGATCATTTCAAAAAAGCTTAATTGTGAATTATTCCTTAAAAAATCTGAACCAAATATATCCGTTAATTCAGCTTATCAAGAATTGTGGTGTTACAAATACTTTACGGTATGTTACATGCGAGAAAAAAAATGGTAAAATCAATGTAAATTGGGTTAAAATAGGACATATTTTAAGATAACGTAATGGCCTGAAACCCTATAAAACCTATACCTCTCAAGGCATTGTGATTTTGGAAAGGATTATAGTATATAAAAATGTTAATTTTACACTTAAACGTCGCCTTAAAACAAAAATAAATGCTTAGCTGGCAAAAATTGGTTTAAAATTCCTCGATTTTCAAATGATTTTGAAGCAAAAAAACGCTAATTCTCAACTCAATTTTCAAGAATTTGTGTTTCTATAAAATTGGTTTCGATTTTTCAAATTTGGTTAAGGAGAAATGAAGATTATTTGGGATGATTTAAAAAAAATAATACCCGGATTTTTATCTTAAGGATAACGAAAAAAGATGATTTGGTAAGGATACCGGCAGAAGACAAATTGAAGTATTTGTTAGGTGTGAAATGTACTTTGAAGGTAATTAATAAGGCAAGCATTTAGGTGAACGATTGAAGAAATAAAAGTACCAGGCCTGCTTCCTACTTTTCACTTTAGAATTTGAACATAAAAAAAGCCAATGAAAATTTAATTCATTGGCTTTTTTAAGATAAATATGGAAGAAACTACTTCCTCTTAATTACTTTTTCAGCTGCTTTTAAAATAGCCTCTGAATTTAAACCGTATTTTTCAAATAATTGTTCCGGGGTGCCGCTCTCTCCAAAAGTATCCTGGGTGGCCACAAACTCTTGTGGTGCCGGATTATTTTCGGCTAAAGTGCGGGCAACGCTTTCTCCAAGTCCGCCAAGGAAGTTATGTTCTTCAGCAGTTACCACACATCCGGTTTTCTTAACCGACTTGATTATGGCTTCTGCATCTAAAGGTTTTATAGTGTGAATATTAATCACATCAGCACTAATTCCTTTTT
>NZ_JAFLQX010000005.1:0-105261 GCF_017579965.1 Salegentibacter sp. BDJ18 | reverse complement strand
CAATGCCAATTAGGAACTGGGGCATTATTTTAAATCAGTTCCTTACGATCTATGAAAAAAGGGTCAGACTTTAAAAAGTCCAACCCCTGTTATTTTAACTTTACACACTTTGCGGGATAGTGTCTTTAATATTAATCTTCAATAGGAATTTCTAAATATTTAAGAAACCTGGCTCTCGAAATTTCCTCAGCGCCAAGGCTTTCTAAGTGTTTGGTGTAAACCTGACAATCTATGAGTTTAACACCTTCATCTTTTAACTGATTAACCAGGGTTATAAAACCGTATTTAGAAGCATTACTAACCCTGGCAAACATACTTTCACCGCAAAACACCTGTTGTTCTTTAAGATAAATTCCGTAAAGTCCGCCCACCAGGTTATCATCCTGCCAAACCTCTACAGAGCGGGCAAGATTAAATTCATGTAATTCTCTATAACTTTTAATTATCTCTGGAGTTATCCAGGTTCCATGTTGGCCTTCCCTCCGGATCTCTGCGCAAGCTTCTATAACTCGTTCAAAATCTTGGTCAAAAGTTACTTTAAAAGCTTCTTTTTTAAATAGTTTCTTCATACTCTTAGAAACCTTCAATTTCTCGGGAAAAAGCACCATCCTGGGATCTGGACTCCACCAAAGAACAGGTTGAGAATCGTCATACCAGGGAAAAATTCCGTGGTTATATGCATAAATTAAACGTGGAATACTTAAATCGCCTCCAATAGCCAATAGTCCCTGTTCATCGGCTTCAGAAATAGGTGGAAATTTTTCGTTATGTTGTAAATAATGCAATTATCAGGGATTTTAGATGAATAAGAAAAGTACAAAAAGAAAAAGCTTAGCCCTCTTAAGAGGATGCTAAGCTTTTTATAATATGAAACGAAATTATTTCTAAATCCGGTAAGGATTTTTTAGAAAGGAAGATCGTCGTAATCTTCTTCGTTTAAGTTGTTTGCAGGTTCAAAATTATCTGGTGGCGGAACATTTTGCCCACCTGCCGGCTGGTCTGCCTGTAGATTTTCTATTCTCCAACCCTGGATAGAGTTAAAATATTTGGTTTCTCCCTGCGGACTTACCCATTCTCTACCTCTAAGGTTAATTCCAATTTTTACCGGTTGGCCTACCTGAAAGGTATTAAGCAAATCTGTTTTATCCTGAACAAATTCTATTATAATATGTTGTGGATATTGCTCCTCTGTAGTTACCACTACTTCTCTCTTTCTAAACCCATTATTTCCAAAGGTCTTGGTTTCACCAATTAACTTAATCTTGCCTTGTACTTCCATTTTAATCTGTTTTTGCTAATAATAATTTCCAGGCAGCATCAGTATTGTTTTTCTCTAAAAACAATTGTGCCCGGGTATGAATATCTGTTTTGTTATTTGCTTTTACTAATTCAGCTAAATCTTTATTTTCAGCTATAAAACCTGCAATTTCTTCATCTTTTGGCAGCGCTTCAACATTCCCCAATTTACCAAGATCATTCCCGGTTAAGGTTTTACTTTCCCTAATTTCTGCAGGAATGGCATCTATACCTATTCCTAAACTGGAAAGCGGCTTTGGCACCTCGAACATTCCCATATTGGCACGGGTGTACCAATTACCACCCATTCTGGCCACCTGGTCTATTTTATGTTGATCTATAAATCCGTCATCATCTAAAATGCTTTCATTAATATGCATTTTAAGGACTTCGCAAATCACAAGATTCCCGGCACCGCCTTCCTGGCCGGTTTCAATAACCTGCTTCACTTTACATTCAAATTGTACCGGCGATTCTGCCACCCGAAATGGTTTCACAAGATCAGATTTTAGCATTGTAAAACCTGCTTTTTCAAACTCATTTACACCTTCGGCATATTCGGTACTGGAAAGTGACATTTGCTGAACAATATCGTAATTTACAATATTGATTACCACCTCATCAATATTTTTAACATTAGTGTAGGTATGCTTTACCGTATTATCCCTGCCTCTTCTCGCCGGGGAAAAAATTAAGGTAGGAGGATTAGATCCAAAAACATTAAAAAAGCTGAAAGGCGATAAATTTGGCCGGCCTTTAGTATCTATTGTACTGGCAAAAGCGATAGGCCTGGGCCCAATGGCACCAAGCAAATAGCGATGAAGCTTGCCTGTGCTCACCTCTTTAGGATCTATTGTAAGCATACTTGTTTTTTGGCAAAGGTAACGAAACCAATAGGGAATGAAAAGCCGGGACACGCAATAAAATTCGTTTAAAAACGCTTATCTTTAAATCCTTTAAAGCTTAGAAGCCTGTATGAACTTCACAGACGAACGCACTTTTAATCGCTGGTTTATTATTATCTCGTGTTTTATAGTAGTAGGCCTGGTTTTATGGAATACTACCATCTTTTTTCAGCGTTTAAAACAAGATGAACGGGCTAAAATGAATATTTGGGCCAAAGCGCAGGAAGCTTTAGACCGGGACCCGCCACCGGCCGATGCCGATCTTGATCTTATTCTTGAAATTTTAAATAACAACACCACAATTCCCATAATCCATACCGATACCGATGGAGATATTGCCTACACTACTAATATTGATCCCGATAAATTAGAAAATGAGAAACAAGCGCAACGACTTCTTGAAAATTTAAAGGAAGAAAATGCCCCTATAATTATAAACCTGGGAAATGGAGAGCAACAGTATATTTATTACGGCAATTCCCCGGTTTTAAACAGTCTTAAGTATTATCCCGTTGGGCTGGTTCTTATAGGTTTTCTATTTATTGGGGTGGTTTATTTTTTCTATACCACAACGAAAAATAGCGAACAGAATAAGCTCTGGGCCGGGATGGCGAAAGAAACTGCACATCAAATTGGCACTCCCTTATCTTCGCTTATTGGCTGGACCGAAATCCTGAAACAGGAAAATGTAAAAGAATCTTACATTGTTGAAATGGAAAAAGACATTGACCGTCTTGAAACCATCACTGAACGTTTTTCTAAAATAGGTTCGTCTCCAATTCTGGAAAAAACCAATATTATTGAAGCAACTCAAAACAGTTTTGATTATTTAAAAACAAGAAGCTCCCGGCTTATTGAATTCTCCATTGATGTCCCTAAAGGACATATCCCGGTAATGTTAAATTCACAACTTTACAGCTGGACTATAGAAAACCTGGTGAAAAATGCCATAGACGCAATGCGCGGAAAAGGGAAATTGCATATTCAAATTAAAGAGGAACAGAAATGGGCGCATATCTTTATAAAAGATACGGGAAAAGGACTTGATAAAAATAAATTTAAACTCGTTTTTGAACCCGGGCATACCACAAAAAAAAGAGGCTGGGGTCTTGGCTTATCTTTAGCAAAACGAATTATTGAAGGCTATCACCACGGGAGAATAAAAGTAGAAGAAAGCGAAATAAAAAAAGGCACAACTTTTAAAATTTCCCTCAGGAAAGTTTAGAATTTAGAAAGTTGGGTTCTTAAATCTTCTGGTATCCTAAAGGTCTTATCTTTTTCAAAATCATAGCAAACCACTACATCTTTACCTTCAGCGCAAATTTCATTAGTGTCATTTAGAATAAGATGTTTTAAACCAAAACTGGAATTTTTTATAAAATCTATCCTGGTTTTTACTATAGCTTTCCCGGGGTAATACAGTGACTTTTTAAAATCGCAATGTGTAGAAACCAACATAGTTCCCATATTGGTATTCTCATACATCTCGTAAATACCTGAAGCTTCCCAAAAATTTACTCGACCCGACTGCATATATCGCATAAACGAGATATTATTTACGTGCTTATACATATCTAAATCGCTCCAATCTATTCTAAGCTCCAGCTTTAACTTATACGTTTCGCTTTCCATTAAAGATTAACGTGAATAGATTCTGCCAGTTTTTTAAATTCCTCTTCTTCCATTTTTACGCTTTTAGAAAAATCCATATCGCTCATAGAATTTAACGGGATAAGATGTACGTGAACATGCGGAACTTCAAGCCCAACAACGGCCATTCCCACGCGCTTGCACTCTACCGTTTTCTCTAAAGCGATGGCTACTTTGCGGGAAAAACGCATTAATTCCTGGTACATCTCTTCTTCCAAATCAAAGATCTTATTCACTTCTTTCTTCGGAATACATAAAGTATGTCCCTTTGCATTTGGATTAACATCTAGAAAAGCTAAAAACTGACTATCTTCTGCGATTTTGTAAGCAGGCACTTCTCCCCGTACTATTTTAGTGAATAAACTGGCCATAATATTTTTGAATTGGTTAGTATATATAAATATAAAATCCTTTTCACAGAACCTTAGTTAAAGGTATTGGAAAAGGATTTCGCAAACTGTTAAATACCGGAAACTTACTCTCTCCAGATTTCTAAAATTTCAAATTTCATCTTACCGCTGGGTACATCTATTTCAGCTGTATCCCCAACTTCTTTACCGAGTAATCCTTTTCCTATAGGAGAATCTACCGAGATTTTACCCGTTTTTAAATCGGCTTCACTTTGGGCTACGAGTTTATATTTTACTTCGGCACCGCTTGTTTGGTTTTTTATTTTCACGTGGGAATGCACCAACACTTTAGAAGTATCTAATTGAGATTCGTCTATAACTCTTGCATTGGCCACCACTTCTTCTAATTTTGAGATCTTCATTTCCAGGAGCCCCTGAGCTTCCTTGGCAGCATCATATTCTGCATTCTCACTTAAATCTCCTTTATCACGGGCTTCGGCAATAGCTTCTGAAGCCTTTGGCCGTTCTACATCACGTAGCTGATTAAGTTCATCCCTCAACTTTTTTAATCCCTCTTCAGTATAATAAGATACTTTGCTCATAACTTCATCGTTTATATAAATAGAAAAAATCCCATAGCACGACGGGATTTGTTTAACAAATATAATAAATTTACGCCTTGAAAACAATAATAATATTTAGCGAAAAAATTGCCGATATCATGAAAAAACCTCTTTTTTTCCTTCTTTTTTCAGTAATTTTTAGCGCCTGCTCCACCAATGATGACAATGACTTTAATAACCCGAACCTAATAGATTTAAATTTTAGACTTCAACTAAACCTGGATTTTCCTGAATATAATGATCTTCAGTTTCCTGGGAATAGCTTTACTACCTACAACGAAGGCATAAAGGGTGTGGTGGTGTATAATATCAATAATTCACAATACACCGCTTTTGAATTAAGCGACCCCAATCATCCGCCGAATAATTGTTCTGCAATGACGGTTGAAGGAATTATTGCTACCTGTAACTGTGAAGATGCAAATTCTTATAATATAATTACCGGTGAATTAATGGAAGGGGAAGGAGAATACTCTATGAAACCTTACCGAATTGAGCGCCGTAATAATACTATTGAGGTTTATAATTAAAAACCTCCCCCATCCTGGTAATAAGGAGGAGAGAGGCGACAAACAAATTAAAATTTCAAATTAATTCCGGCTAAAAAGTTTGTGGTGGCCTGCGGATAGTAACCCGCACCATCTAAGGTTTGTAAACCTGTAGTAGTGTCTGGGTTTTCTACATTAAATGTGTAGTAATATCCATTAGAAACATATTCTTCTCCCAGGATATTATTTACTAAACCTGTAAAAACAACTTCTTTAAATAAAGGGGCATTTCGCCAGGTATACTGAATATTAAAATCGTTCACAAAATAAGCGTCCAGCTTAGAGTTTTCGGCTTCAATATTACTCATATACTGCTCTCCTACATATTTTGAAAGAAGGCTTAATTCTAATCCTTCTGCGGGTAGGTAAGTAATCCGGTTTCCTCCTACTATAGAAGGAGAGAAGGAAATATCTGTATTTCCAAAATCAACTAATTCTCCATTCCAGGTAGAAACAAAATCTACATTTTTATTTCGGCTTAAAGCCAGGTTTGGTCTAACAAATATTTTATCTGAAAGCCTAATTACTGCATCTATTTCCAAACCTAAACGATAACTATTTCCGCTATTTTCACGAATAAAAGCGCCAACATCATCAATACCACCAGTAAGTACTAATTGGTTTTGATAATCCATATAATAAAGGTTGGTGTTTAGTTGAACCGATGGTGTATTATGGCGCCACCCTAATTCAAAATCGTTTAATTCTTCGTGTGCAGGTTCGCCATTTTCGTAATCGCTGCGGCGTGGTTCCCTATTAGCACGGGCATAAGAAAAATAGAACTGATTTTGATCGTTTAAGGCATAAGTTAATCCGGCTTTGGGATTAAAAAAGGTAAATGAATCATCTACCAGAAATTGAGTACCTTCAGATAGCATTCCTTCGGTTTCATAATCTATGGTTCTTACCTGCAGGTCTAAATAAGCCGCCAGTTTTTCTGAAACTGCATACGTGGCTTTTCCGTAGAGATTAAAATCGGTTTTTGTTCCTGTATTTTCATAATACGGCTCATAAGGATCATTATTCCTGGCAAAACGAGTATAAATTACTTCTCCAAAATGGTCTCCAATATATCGGTTCCAGCCACCGCCAAAAATCACATCCCAATCCTGATCCTGATAATTTAGACTGAAAACGCTTCCGAAGAAATGATTATCCAGCCATTTGGTTCCTACAAGATCTGAAGTGGTTACTTCTTCACCTTCGGCCTGAAAATTCTCCAGCCCAAATTCATTTAAAGTAGCGTCTTCTTCATATTCTTCATAATAACCGCGCCCGTAAGTATAATGAAAAGCAAGGTTAGAAGACCAGTTCTTGTTATACTCCTGATTCCACAATAACTGATAATGATCCTGCTTGTAATTATCGGTTTGATTATCGTAAAATTTAGTATTTCCTTCATCATCGGTATAAACCCCGGCGGGATTGTAAGTTCTATCATTTTCCAGAGTTTCAGCATCAATTCCGTACCAGGCCTGGTAAGTTCTTTCACTTCCGCCAAAAGTAATGGCTTTTACTAAGGTGTTTTCGTCTACATAAGTTCCTTGCAGAAAATAAGACTTTAAATCACTACTGGCACGATCTATATAGCCGTCACTTTTTATTTGAGAAGCTCGACCTGCAAATTCCCAATGATCGTCTATAAGCCCTGTACTGAATTTCACGGTGTGCTTGTGTGTATTAAAAGAACCGTAGCTATTGGCAATTTCTGCATTTGCTTCTTTGCTATAACCATCGGTTAAAATGTTTAGGCTGGCACCAAAAGCTCCTGCGCCATTTGTAGAAGTTCCCACCCCTCTTTGCAGTTGCAGATTTTCTACAGAAGAGGCAAAATCTCCAAGATTTACCCAAAAAGTTCCAAGACTTTCGGCATCGTTATAAGGAATTCCGTTTATGGTAACATTTGTACTGGTGGGGCCGCTACCTCTAACCCTAATCCCGGTATAACCCACACCTGCTCCAGCATCACTGGTAGTCACCACGTTTGGCATATAATTCATTAACACAGGAATATCCTGTCCCAGGTTTCTATCTTCAATCTCTTCGTTAGTAAGATTGCTGTAGGTTATTGGCGATTTTGCGCTTACCCGCACCGAAGAAAGAAAAACCTCGTCTAAAACCTCCTGTACATCGCTAAGATCTACATCCAGAGTTTTATCCTGATCCAGTTTTACTTTTAAGGTCTTTTGGTTTCCATAGGAAAATACCAGGTTGTACTCACCTTCTTCGAGCTTAAGCCTGTACCTTCCATTCTCATCGGTAGTGGTGCCATCGGCTGGTTCTACAGCATAAACTGCGACTCCTTCAACCGGAGTTTCGCCACGGGTGACTGTGCCCTGTAAAGTGTGAGTTTGAGCAACGGCTTGCAATGAAATTAAGCAGAGGCCGGTAAAAAATAATAAAGATTTCATTCGTAATAAATTATTTACGAATAAAAGGGGCTATTATTCTTTGGTTAAAATTAGATAAAAAAAATCCTGAAATTGCCCACCGGTGTTTTGGCATTTTCAGGAGTAACATACGTTTGCGCTACTTGCGCGTGTCCCTTGGCAGCATTACCTGCCCAGGTTCTTTGGGTATGATCTCAGCCACACTTAAGTGGCACCCCTTTGAGATTTGCGGCAAATGTATAAAGCTTTTATGGAATTCCCATAATTTTTGAACCAATAATTAAGCCCTATAAACCATTAGCTTAGCAAAGGGCTTAAAATTTAAACAGGTACAAAAATTCTAAGATCCAGGATTATGCTATTTTCATTTCGTTTAAATGGTGTAATTTTGGTGGTAACAATTTTATGCGAAACACAAAGCAGTCAATAACTTATAAAGTGATTGGCGGATATCTTTTGATAGCCGCTCTGGCAGCCCTTGCCGTATGGTTTGTATGGAAACAGGTGGTTGCTTTTAGTGAAATTTCAGAAAATAACAGTAACAATAATGAGCAATTATTTCTGCTAAGTGATATTACTACCAGTCTTTTTGAAACCGAAAATTTAAGCAGGCAGCTTATTCAAACCGGAAATGAAGCCGATTTGGAAAAGTATCAACTTCAAATAGACAGCATTCAACTTGATATCCAAAATTTAAAAAATAGCTATTCTGATAATTCTATGAAAAATGAATTAGACAGCATTGCTGAATTGCTTTCAGACAAAACCTCCAACCTCCAGGAACTTTACAAGTTAAGGGAGCAGCAACGTAACCAAAATTATTATTCACAGGTTTTAAATGAACTTAGAAAAGTAGACCCTTCTTTTAACGACTACAATTACAGGCAACGTTTCTCCAACCTGGAACCGCACCAGCGCAGGTTATTAATTAGGTTGCTGGAATATTCCCGGGAAGATAACGCTGAACAACTCACGAACCGCACCGCCGATTCTATTATTGGTTCGGTTAGAAATGTACTAAGCCAATTGGAGATTGCCAATAGGAGGTTTCAAAACACGGTAGACGAAAAGGAACAGCAATTCCTTGAAAACGATATGATTATTAACCAGCAGCTAAGACGTTTGCTTGGAAAAATTGAGCAGGAAGAACGGGAAGCATCTATACAACGCGCCAAAATCTCTCAAAATATGATTGAAGAAAGTTCGCAAATCTTCCTTATCGCAGGAATTGTGAGTTTCTTAATTATTTTGCTGTCTCTTATTTTTATAATTCAGGATATTACTAAAAGTCAGCAATACCGAAGAGAATTAGAAGAAGCCAAAGATTTTGCTGAAAGTTTGCTAAAGAAACGTGAGCAATTTATGGCCGCAATTACCCACGATTTACGCTCACCACTAAACACACTTATTGGCTACACAGATCTAATTGAAAAATCTTCGCTAAATAGCAAGCAGTCGCATTATATGGATCAGGTGAAGAAATCCTCTCATTTTATTCTGCATTTAGTAAACGATTTATTGGATCTTTCTAAGCTTGAAGCCGGTAAAATGACTGTGGAAAAACTTCCTTTTAACCCCGCAAAACTTATAAGAGACACCGTTTATAACTCTTTGCCGGCCACAAAGAATGAAAAGGTGGAGGTGATTTTTGAAGCTTCAGAAGAAACCGATACCCAGGTGCTTAGTGATCCCTTTAGAATAAAACAAATTATCGCCAACCTCATCACTAATGCCTGTAAATTTACCCACGAAGGAGAAATAAGAGTAGGTATTCATCTTAAAAAAGAAATTGAAGATAGCTATTGTCTAATTATTTCGGTAAAAGACACCGGGATAGGAATTTCCAAAGAAAAACAGGAGGAGATTTTTGAAGAATTTTCACAGGAAAATACGAAAATTGAAAAAGCATATGGCGGTACCGGCTTGGGACTTACTATCACAAAAAGTCTTACCGAATTACTAAAAGGTGATCTAAAGCTTGAAAGTGAACAGGGAGAAGGTAGTGAATTTACAGTTTTTATTCCCGTTAGAAAACTTCCTGTTGAGGCAACAATAACTGCAGAAGTATCAATTTCAGAAATGCCAGACCTAAGCGGTAAAACAGCACTTATTGTTGATGATGAACCATCGCAGCTTTCTTTAACGCGGGAATTGCTAAAATCTATGGGAATGCAATGCGACAGTGCTCTAAACGGAAATGACGCACTGAAAAAACTGGAAAATAAAAACTATTCTTTGGTTTTAACCGATATTCAAATGCCAGAAATGGATGGTTTTGATCTTATTAAAAATATCAGGAAAAAATATAAAGTAAGTGAATTACCGGTAATAGCTTTATCTGGCAGGACCGATATTGATGCTGAAACTTATAAACTTGCCGGATTTAACAAAAGCCTTTTAAAACCATATAAACCCGGAAAATTACAACAAAGTATTGCCGAAATTTTTAAACTTGACCTGAAGCAAAAAGTAAATAATAACCTCCAGAATTCTACAAACAACACTTATGATTTGCAGGACATTTATGATTTTTCGGCTGGAGATCAAAAAGCAGTACAAACCATTTTAGAAGCTTTCATAGAAAGTTCCAGATCGCAAATTGAACTTATTGCCCTTGCCAGGAAGAAAAATGATGCTAAAGAGGTAGCGCGCCTCGCGCATAAAATGGTGCCTATGTTAAAACAAATAAATGCCAGGCAGCAGGCAGGGCAATTTGAAAGACTGGAACAACAAGAAGTTTTTTCTGATGAAGAATTTCTGCAGCTAAAAGCTGACATTTTAAATTTAATGGAAGAACTGGAGCAGGAGATTAAAGTTTAATATCGTATTGTTTTAGCTTATTATAAAGGGTTTTACGATCTATAGAAAGTAATCTTGCCGCCTTACTTTTATTACCACCAGCTTTCTCCAAAGCGTCTAAAATAAGTTGTTCTTCGTTCTTATTTTTAAATAGACCGTATTCGGTTTCTGTATTAGATTGGGAGGCAGTGGCTATTTCATGGGGCAATACTTTAAGAGGAATCATATCATCTTGCGTTAGCAGTACCGCACGTTTTACCATATTCTTTAACTCCCTTAGGTTTCCCGGCCAGTTATAGTTTTTAAAAGCTTCAATAGCACTTTCGGTAAAACCAATCACATTTTTTTCCAATTCAGCATTGGCTTCTTCCAGAAAATATTCAGCAAAAAGCATTAAATCTTCTTTACGCTCTTTTAAAGCAGGAACTTTAATAGAGAATTCATTAAGACGGTGATAAAGATCTTCCCTAAACTCCCCTTCTTTCACCGCTTGTGCAAGATCTTCGTTAGTGGCCGTGATCACCCTTATATCTACCTGAATTTCATTATTACTTCCTACCGGTTTTATTTTTCTTTCCTGTAAAGCTCGTAGGAGTTGCACCTGGAGTTCATAACTTAGGTTTCCAATTTCATCAAGAAAAAGTGTACCACCGTTTGCAGCTTCAAAATGCCCGGTTTTATCGTTTATAGCACCGGTAAAAGATCCTTTTAAATGACCAAAAAATTCACTGGACGCCAGTTCTCTAGGAATAGCACCACAATCTACAGCGATAAAAGGAGCATCAGCACGTTTACTTTGTTTATGGATACTTTTTGCAACCTGTTCTTTTCCGGTTCCACTTTCTCCCATAATTAAAACCGACATATTGGTGGGAGCTACTAATTCTATATAATCACTTAGTTTTAAAGCAGCTTCACTAACGCCTTTCACAAAACTTGTCCCTTGCAAAGAATCTGTTTTTTGTGTTTTCTCGGGTCTTTTTTCAACAGCGGGTTGTACTTCTGTATGGGTTAAAGCATTTTTTATTGTTTGTAAAATAGATTCTGGTCTAAATGGTTTGGAAACATAATCGAAAGCACCATTTTTCATAGCTTCTACGGCCATGCTAATCTCAGCATAACTGGTCATGATAATAACCTGCGTACCAGCATTATCTAACTTTACCTGTTTTAAGATATCAAGACCACTAGTGTCTGGCAATCTTACATCTGAAAGGATAAGGTTAAAAAAATTAGCTTTAAGTTTCTTAAAAGCTTCTAAGCCAGAAAAAACCAATTCAACCTCATAGTCGCGCTTGATTAAAAATGTTTTCAACATAGTCCCAAAAGGAACATCATCTTCAACTATAAGAATTTTTGTCATTGATCTTAATTTAAATCGTCTTGCAAATTTAACAATCTAAAATTCATTGGGTTTAAAATAAGCATAAAAAAAAGAGACCTCGTTAAAGGTCTCTATCAATGACAATCTAAATTTTTATTAAAAAGTGTCATTGGGTGGTATCCATTTTCCAGACTACATTAAGTAAATCGTCATAAATCTTTCAGCTTAACTTAAACGGCTAAAAGTGTTAGTTAGCAGGTCCCAAAGGTCCTAAAACCGTTCAAGTTTACATTCTACCCTAAATATACAGAATTTTCTACTTACTTTATGTTATTTTCTGGTGCCGAAGGAGTTGGTTTCTCTTAAATTCCAGCTAAAATTTCTTAAAAAAATTTCCGTTGGAAGTTTGTAGGGTAAATATATCCAACGGAAATTTAAGGTTAGTTAGCAAGTAGTTAATCTATTTCTCTTCTTTTTCGATCCAATTTCCTTCAGCATCGATGTAAGCTTTTTTCTTTTCACCATCTACATTAAGTGATAGTTTATATACTTTCTTACCCTCTTTTTCTTTTACCCAGGCTTCTTCAGCTACGGCTCCATTCATATCGGTCATTACCGCATCTTTAATTGCTTGCGGAAGTGCCAATACATCAACTTCTTTATAATCGTCTTTTGTTTCCTGAGCTTCTTCTACACTCTCAATTTGTTCCATTTCTTCTGGCTCTTCTACCTGCGCTTGTGCATTTTGACTGAATAAGAACATTCCGGCTGCAGCCATTAAGGTTAATCCTAGCTTTTTCATAATAATAAGGTTTTAAGTTTGTGGTTTAAATATGATAGGTATAAAGGAAGAATTATACCAAAGTCTCATAATATTAACTAACTATCTAACAATAAGCTTTTTACAAAATATACACTAAATTAATTGGGAATTTGTTATGTAGAAAGCTGGGGTTTTTAAGAGAACATTATGTAGAAATGTAGAATTACCAATTTT
This sequence comes from Salegentibacter sp. BDJ18, assembly GCF_017579965.1. Lineage (NCBI taxonomy): Bacteria > Pseudomonadati > Bacteroidota > Flavobacteriia > Flavobacteriales > Flavobacteriaceae > Salegentibacter > Salegentibacter sp. BDJ18. Next base: position 92,379 of record NZ_JAFLQX010000005.1, on the reverse strand, counting down.
ATGAAACAAAAAAAGAGACCCTAAGGCCTCTTTTTCTCCGAAAATCTAAATTATACAACAGTATCTTAAGCTGCTATATTTAATATTAATTTAGCAATAATTACATATAAAAAATTGTACCAGTAAAATCCTACAATTTTAATCTATTGAAAATTAACATTTTAAAATTTTATTGTTTTTAGGTTTCCACAAAACCAGGGATATTGTTGTAGAATTTTTCTACACTTATGTAGAAAAAGGTCTCACTTATTTTAAAGGATCGTTTCTTCGGGCTTTCTTTTCGGCATTGATCTTTTTCGCTTTTAGGCGTTTTAACTTTGCAGCTTTGCTGGGTTTAGTTTTCTTTCTTGGTTTTGGTTTTTTAATATTCTCCTGAAGTAATTCAAAAAATTTTGCAACTACCAGCTCTTTGTTTTTATGCTGACTTCTACTTTCTTCACTATTGAGAATTAAAAGGTTCTCTTTGGTTAATCGAGTAGCCAGTTTTTTAATTAATCTCGCTTTCTCTTCTTCTAAAAGTCCTTCTGAAGCTTCTAAATCAAAATAAAGTTCAACTTTAGAAGAAGTTTTATTAACGTGCTGCCCGCCGGCACCAGAACTGCGCACGGCTTTAAAACTAAGTTCCCGTGTTATTTGTTGCTCGTCCAAAACAAATTATTTGGCCTGATGAGAGGGTTTTAAAAGATCGGCTACCGTTTTTACCGGGTTAAAGGTCTCTACCGGAACTTCTACAAAAACCGTATTCCAGTAAGCCATACCGCCATTCCATAAGCCAGGGCGCTCCAGGGCTTTTAGAGGTTTGCCGTCTTTGGTTTTATCTGCAATAAAACTCATATTTTCATCTACATAATTATTAAGATCAAAACTTTCTCCTTTATGGTTTTTAAGGCTACAAGCTATATCTACCGGATTAAAATGTGTAGAATTATTTAGAATCTCTAATTGCTCTGAATTATTTTTATCTATTTGCGCACCTTCAATAATTTGAAGCGAGATCTCTCCATCTTCATTTTTAACCAAGAAAGGTCCGCCGCCGGGTTCACCTTCGTTTTTCACCATTCCGCAAACTCTTAATGGGCGGTCTAATTTTTTACATAAATATTGCGTTTTTTCTTCGCCCGTAAATTTGTTAAAAGATGAAGTTACCTTTACAAACAGTTCATTCTCCAAAAATTCAGCAATCTCGTCTAATTTAGCTTCAGAATTATTCCCACCGTCCAGGTTTTGCATATATTCAAAAACCTGGTTTTGAAGCGCTATTAATTTACCACCAAGCATTTTTTTCATTTCTACCACTTTTGGCAAATTGGTATTAACGACCACGTTATCTATATTTTTAACAAAAATAAGATCGGCTTCTTGTTTATTCAGGTTTTCTATTAATGCCCCGTGCCCGCCTGGTCTAAAGAAAATCCTGTTATCTTCGTCTCTAAAGGGATTATTATCTTTATCTACCGCAATAGTATCGGTTTTTGGATCCTGGTAAGAATAAGAGATTTCAAATTTAGTGTGATTGGCCTCTTCTACTCTTTCTTTAATGTTTTCAAATTCTTCTTCAAACTTTTCTTTATCACCTTCAGCTACGGTAAAATGTAGTTTTGTGACGCCGTTTACCGAAAGATATTTCGCCGCACTATGCAAATGCTCTTCAAAAGCGGTAGCGGTATAATCGTTATACTGGTGGAATGGAACCAAACCTTTTGGCAAGTCGCTTAACCCAAGTCCGTTTTCATACAACATGGTTTTCACCAAAATTAAATGTCGCTCGTCATTAGATTTTTCTGAAAAATCTGGGTGATTTTCTTTGGCTTTTTTGGAAGCGGATTTATAAAATGGAAGTTTATCCATTTTCTCAAAAAACAACTGAAGGTTTTTATCATCCTTACTGTCTAAATAATCGCGTAAGCTTGTTTTTTCAGGATCAAATTCATCTGCAAAATTGTGAAATGCCTTAAACATTCGCGTTGCAGCACCAGAAGCGGGCACGAATTTTAAAAGGTCTAAATGCTCCTTTTTATCTTCAAATGTTTGAATATATTTTTTCTGATCTTCTACTGAATAGGCAAAAATGCCATTCCCTACGGTTGCCGCCTGTTGAATATCTACTTTTATATTTCCTCTTTCAAATATCTGGATTTGTCTTTCAACCTCCTGGGTTGATAATCCTTTTTCCTCAATTTGCAAAATGTCTATTTCGCTAAACTCCACGTCTATTTGTTTTTTAAAAGTTCGTCAATTTTATTTACCGCAGTTTTAAAACGTTCCTCTAAATCTCCTTTTAGAATCACGTAAGGTTTTTTACTGTTTTTAAGAGCAGCTTCAAACCTTTTAAACATCCCAATACGGTCTTCTGGTTTATCCCGAAGGTCATCGGGCGTCCACGGTACGTCAATATACGTTAAAAAGTAGAGATCGTAAATGTTGTTTAACGCATGTTTAAGAAGTTGAGGATCGCAAAACCCTTCGTAATAGGCTTCAGAATAAACCTTTAGCTCTAAAAGATCGGTATCGCTAATTAGGAGTTTATTAGCCTTTTTAGTAAGCGCATTTTCACGTTTTATTTGGCCTTCAGCAATGGGAATCATATCTTTTAGTTCGCAAACTCTTTGCTCATTATCCCATTTTTCCTGAAGATAATCCCGCATAAATTCTTCTACCCAAAGCGTATTATAATGTTTTGCCAGCATCTCTGCCAGGGTGGTTTTTCCCGTAGATTCTGGTCCAAAAAGAACCACTTTTAAGACGGACGAAGGTCGTTGCGCAAGTTTTTCTGCCATGCTTTATAGCCGTATATAGCGATTATAGTAAAAACAAAATATTGAAGTGCCGTTAAAGTAAAACCTTTATAGAAATAGAGGGGCACAGAAATAACATCGCCAATAATCCAGAAAATCCAGTTTTCAATCTTTCTATTGGCCATTTGCCACATTCCCACGAAGAAAATAGCGGTTGTAAACGTGTCTACATAGGCCGTCCAGTTGTTCCATTTATCAAAATACTCGTAAACAGCGAATACAAAAAGCAAGGTCGCAATAAAAATAAACAGACTTTGCCAGTTCTCCTTTCTGGTAGTATTGGTTATGGGTGTATAATGTTCTTTATCTACTTTTCTTGTCCAAATATACCAACCATAAATACTCATAGAAAAATAATAGGCGTTAATCATCATATCTCCCAGCAATTCCCATTGCCAGAGTAAATAAACAAATATCATGGTACTTATAATCCCGGTGGGATAAACCAGAATATTATTTTGCTTGGAATAAATGACCGAAAGAAAGCCGAAAATTACCGCAATTACTTCCAGGATAATAAATAAAGTAGAATACCCGTAATACTGATCAAAGAAAAAATCAAAAATCGGCTGCATAGTCGCTAAGATCAGATTTTACAATTTTTATATAAACAAGTCCGTTATCAATGGCTTCAAAAACATTTTTGATTTCTGAATTCAATAAATTCATCACCTCATCGTACTCTCCATAAACCTGGGTACTTAACGGATTTTCTTTTATAGTTAATCCTGAATCCCTTAATTTTTTAATGAAATCTATGATTTTTGGTTCAAAATCGTCCTGCAACGGACTTAAGGTTAATTCTACTGAAATTTTCATGATTGGAATTTTAGCCACGAATATTTTGGTCTATTTTCCGTGGAAGCCAAATTTAAAGATTTGAAATTAGTAATGTTGTTACTTAAACTAACAATTTGTGAAGCTTTCTTTTTTGGACTTTCAAAAATTAGATTCTGAAATAAATTCAGACTGACGTTTACTAATTTTCAAATTTTGTCCCCATAACGATCATATCAGCTCCTGCTCTGTAGGCATTTTCTTGTTGTTCTAAACTTCTAATTCCGCCACCTACTATCAAAGGAATATTTATTGCTTTTTTTACTTCAGTAATAATTTCTTCTGAAACCGGAAAATCAGCTCCGCTGCCGGCTTCAAGATAAATTAATTTTTTTCCCGAAAATTCCCCCGCTAAAGCTGTATTAACAATAGTTTCTACCTGGGATTGGGGGATTGGTTTTGTACCGCTTACTCGTTGTACCGCGCATTCTTTCCCACCGTCAATTAGAATATAGGCCGTTGGAATAATTTCCAGTTTGCTATTCTTTAATTTTTCTACAGATTTCACCTGTTGTTCTATTAAGTACTCAGGATTTCTTCCGGAAAGGAGGCTTAAAAAAAGCAATGCATCTGCTGTTTCTGTAATTTGTGAATAATCTCCTGGAAACAGAATAACCGGCAAATCGGTTTCAGTTTTAATCGCTTTTACGGTTTTTCCGGTTTTAGATTTTTCAACTGTACTCCCGCCCACAAAAATATGTGTAGTTTGTTTTGGTAATTTTTTCAGGTACAATTTTGTTTCCGCTTCTATAAATTTATCGGGATCTATTAAAATGGCGAGTAGTTTTCTTCCATTGGTCGCAGCCTGGAAAATTTCAGCATAAAATTTCCGCATTAACCCTGGACTTTTTTCGAGTCTTCCCAGCCATACACGCAGGTAAAACCTTCAAATTCCAAAAAATTCATCTCGTAAAAAGACTCATTTCCTTTAAAGTTCACTTTCGCTGTTGTTTCGGCATCATCAAAATCAAAATCGGTTACATTTATGTGCTGTAAAAACCCAAGACCCGGTTCGGCATACATTTTATAAATAGATTCTTTAGCACCCCAAACAATAGTGAGTTTTCTTATTAAAGCCTCTTCGTTTGCAACGGTATGATATTCACTAAGCGGTGTGAATTTATTCGCAATTTTGAGAATTTTATCGCGGCGTTTTTCAATATCTATTCCCACCTTTTCATCACTTAAAATAATAGCTGTAAAATTAAAAGAATGGGTAATGGAGATATTCTTACCATTTTTTAAATGAGGTTTTCCTAAATCGTCATAAAACAAATCGTGATCTACATAGCCCGCTTCGGCCATTAAATGACGAATACTCATAAAACCACGACGGTGAATTTCAGATTTCATTCCCTTTACGCGATTTTGGCAATGTTCGGTTAATTCTATCCCTTCGCTAAGATCTTCAAAAGGTTCTTCTACCTTCCAAATGAAGACTTTAGTATGCGGGTTTACTGTTATTGTTTTGTAAAGTGGCATGTAGGTTTGTTATAGATTCCTTATTTTTGCGCAAGAAAAAATTGCTAATATTCAAATATAATAATATGTCGACTAAAACAGTGCCGTATACCGCGTATAAAGTTAAGGATATTTCCCTGGCCGCTTGGGGAAGGAAGGAGATAGAACTCGCCGAAGCTGAAATGCCGGGATTAATGTCCCTGCGTGAAGAATATAAAAACGAACAACCCTTAAAAGGAGCCAGAATTGCCGGATGTCTTCACATGACCGTGCAAACTGCAGTACTTATTGAAACGCTTATTTCTTTAGGTGCCGATGTAACCTGGAGCTCCTGTAATATTTTCTCTACACAAGATCACGCTGCTGCTGCAATTGCTGCTGCAGGAATCCCCGTTTATGCCTGGAAAGGAATGACTGAAGAGGAATTTAACTGGTGTATAGAACAAACCCTGTTTTTTGGAGAAGAACGTGAGCCTCTAAATATGATTCTTGATGATGGTGGCGATCTTACTAATATGGTTTTTGATAAGTACCCAGAGCTTGCTGAGGGCATCCGCGGACTTTCAGAAGAAACTACTACCGGAGTTCATAGACTTTATGAGAGAATGAAAAACGGAACATTGGTAATGCCAGCAATTAACGTAAACGACTCGGTTACCAAATCTAAGTTTGACAATAAATATGGATGTCGCGAGAGTGCAGTTGATGCTATTCGCCGCGCTACCGATGTTATGCTTGCAGGAAAACGCGTTGTAGTTTGTGGTTATGGAGATGTTGGTAAAGGTACTGCAGCTTCATTTAAAGGCGCCGGATCTATTGTAACTGTTACTGAAATTGATCCTATTTGTGCTTTACAAGCTGCAATGGACGGTTTTGAAGTGAAAAAATTGGAAACTGTTTTACCAAAAGCTGATATTGTAATTACCACTACGGGAAACAAAGATATTGTTAGAGGTGAGCATTTTGAAGCGATGAAAGACAAAACCATTGTTTGTAATATTGGGCATTTTGATAATGAAATTGATGTTGCCTGGCTGAATAACAACCACGGTGATTCTAAAGATGAAATCAAGCCACAGGTTGATAAATATACCATAGACGGAAAAGATATTATTCTTTTAGCTGAAGGGCGATTGGTAAATCTTGGTTGCGCCACTGGCCACCCAAGTTTTGTAATGAGTAACTCGTTCACCAACCAAACTTTGGCTCAAATTGAACTTTGGAAAAATTCTGATAAATACGAAAATGAAGTTTATATGCTTCCGAAGCATTTAGACGAAAAGGTTGCTAAACTTCACCTTGAAAAAATTGGAGTAGAATTAACCGAACTTAAAGATTACCAGGCTAAATATATTGGCGTAGAAGTACAAGGCCCATATAAGCCCGAGTATTATAGATATTAATTTAGTCATTTCCGCAAAGGCGGAAATCTCTTTAAAGATATATCTCTAAGAATTAGACCTCACAGATTTTGGAAATCTGTGAGGTCTTTTTATTTATTAAACGTCACCCTGAACTTGTTTCAGGATCTAAGCAAGTTTTAGACAAAAATCATTTTTAATTACCACTCATAAACCATACAAAGAAAATAATAGCAATAAGCACCACGAGTGCCGCCAGCAAGACAAATACCCATTTCCCTACTTGAGGTTTTGTTCTTTTGGGGTTTGATATATTATGAGACTGGCCTAAAAAACCACTTCTTTTAATAATTTCTGTAGCTTTTTCTCTATCGCTTTCCGCCACTTCAATTCTAAGTCCGTCGTTGCCAAGTGCCCCTATATTGGTCGCATTATCTGTAGCTTCTCCGTAAGACCGGTAATCTAATTTTTCATCATCAAAAAGATTTTTAATAATAGAATGTTCATTTCGGTCAGAGGTGCGAAAAACGTCTATATACTTCATAACATATAACTTAAAGTCTAAATTAAAGATACAAAAAAACCCCTTCTGAATTTCAGAAGGGGTTTCGATATAATTCTAAGAATAAATTCTTTATCTCCAATAAGAGTGTAAGACTTATGCTTCAAACGGTTCTATAGAAACGTAAGATTTATTATTCTTTGTTTTAGAAAACTTTACTACGCCGTCTACTTTAGCGTGTAATGTATGGTCTTTTCCTGCATATACATTCTCACCTGGATTATGTGCAGTACCTCTTTGTCTAACAATAATGTTTCCGGCTACGGCTGCCTGACCGCCAAAAATTTTCACGCCTAAACGTTTCGATTCTGACTCTCTACCGTTCTTGGAACTACCGACTCCTTTTTTATGTGCCATTTTACTTTAGTTTTAAGTAGATTAATATTTAACTTAAAGCTTCAATTAATTCAGCTTTCTTCATAGAAGAGTAGCCTTCAAGACCTTTCTCCTTCGCCATCTCTTTCAATTCAGCTACGGTGTATTGATTTAAATCTTCCGATTTACTATCAGTTTTGGCTTCTTTCTTAGGTGTTTCTTCTTTTTTAGTTGAAGCAGCTTTACTTCCACCTTTTACATCGATGCTTTCAATTACGATTTCGGTTAAAGATTGACGGTGACCGTTTTTCTTTTTGTAACCTTTACGTCTTTTCTTTTTGAAAACAATTACTTTGTCTCCTTTAAGGTGACGGGTGATTTTTGCTCCTACAAGAGCACCATCTATAGCCGGGGCGCCAAGGTTTATGCTGTCACCATCTCCGGTAAGAAGAACTTTGTCAAAAGAAACGCTGTCTCCTTCTTCTCCGCTTAGACGGTTAACAAACACCTTCTGGTCTTTTGCAACTTTAAATTGCTGCCCTGCTATCTCTACAATTGCATACATAGTGTTGTGATTAATTAATTTATGCTAAAAATTTACGCTTACTTTTTTCGCAAGCGGGTGCAAATATACTTCTAATTAATTAATTCACAAAGCCTAAAAAACTTTAATAAGTATGTTCCTGTCCTTCTTTAGTATTCCAGGAATCTTTAAACAACTGCATATAGGCTAAAGTAAGCACCAGGCTGGTTGCAAACCCCATAACCGCCACTACAAAAAGCACTATACCAATATCGGTTCCATAATCGGTGCGCCACATATTAATAAGGTTATTTAAAAAATCTGGGTTTAACTCTGTGGCATATAATGCAAAGAAGATGGTAAATAAAATAGTGGCATTAAATCCGGTAAGCAGGCTGGCCATAAAACCTTTTTGATATTTAAACTTTGAACCTTTGGAGCTTCTATATGCCTTTAAAGCCAGCCACATTCCGCCAGCCATAATTACCCCGTTAAATAAACTGAATAAAGGATAAATATGTAAATTAAAGAGTGATAGGATTAAAAAATAGACAATAAGTCCTACTGCAATTATGAGACTGTATTTAATTGGAACACTAAAATTCTTCATAGCTTTTGGTTGGTGTTTTATTTATTAAACGAATTGCAGACCGGGGAACTTTTAACCCATTTACTAATTACAAGTTTGAAAAATATTAATCCCGGGACCTGAAACCGCTTTATTTTAAAAGTAAATTTCTAAAAAAAGTGCCGGTTTTTAGCTTAATAGCTTGTTAATTTTGACACTATTCGCACAAATACAGTAATTTCTTCATTATTCTGAAATTATGCCGTAACAAAATACGATATTCAAATACTAATACAATGCATTAATGAAAAATCTATTAAAAAATGATTAAAAACTTAAAGATGGCTGCCTTTGCATTAGTTTGTAGCGCAGCAGGAATTGCCCAGGAGGTAGAATTTACCGAATACGACCTGGACAACGGATTACACGTAATTTTACATCAGGACAACACGGCTCCCGTGGCGACCGTTGGAGTAATGTACCACGTAGGTGCTAAGGACGAAGAAGAAGGCCGTTCTGGCTTTGCTCACTTTTTTGAACACCTTTTATTTGAAGGTACCGAGAACATTGAGCGTGGAAAATGGTTTGATATTGTAGCTGCCAATGGCGGTAGCAATAATGCCAACACCACGCAAGACCGTACTTATTATTACGAGACTTTCCCTTCTAATAACCTTGAATTAGGTTTATGGATGGAGTCTGAAAGAATGTTTCACCCGGTTATCAACGAGGTAGGCGTAGAAACTCAAAACGAGGTTGTAAAAGAAGAAAAACGCTCTCGTATTGATAACGCTCCTTACGGAAAGATTATTTATTCCACAGGTATCAATAAATATGTTTTTGATAAGCACCCTTACAAAAACTCGGTTATTGGCACCATGGAAGATCTTGACGCAGCCGAGCTAGACGAATTTAAAGCTTTCTTCGATAAATATTACGGCCCAAACAACGCTACTTTAGTTGTTGCCGGTGATATAGAAATTGATGAAACTAAAGAAATGATCGAGAAGTATTTTGCTGAAATTCCAGAGGGAAATGAAGTAGAAAGAGTTTCTGTAAAAGAAGAACCAATTACTGAAACTATTACAGCAACAGAATACGATAGTAACATTCAAATTCCTGCAAAGCTATTTGTTTACCGCACGCCTTCTATGAAAGAAAAAGATGCTTATATCCTTGATATGATCTCTTCAATTCTTACTGATGGGAGAAGCTCAAGAATGTACAAGAAAATGGTAGACGAAGAAAAAACCGCGCTACAGGTATTAGCGTTTCCAAGATCTCAGGAAGATTACGGAACTTACGTTATGGGTGCTCTTGCTTTAGGAGAAACTCCACTAGATACTCTAGCCACTTCTATGGATGAAGAGATTGATAAACTTCAAAACGAGTTGATTTCAGAAAAAGAATATCAAAAACTTCAAAATAAATTTGAGAACCGTTTTGTAAATTCTAACAGTAGCATCCAGGGAATCGCTTCTTCATTAGCAACGTACAATGTACTTTATGGGGATACAGATCTGATTAACGAAGAGATTGAAATCTACAGAGACATCACCAGAGAAGATATTAAAAGAGTAGCTAACGAATATCTTAACGAAAACCAACGTTTAGAGTTAGATTACCTTCCAGAAAGCGAAAAGGAATAACATTAAAAAAATATAGAATGAAATTTAATATACTTACATTATTTATAGCTTGCTTTTTGACCACAGCGGCAATTGCGCAGGTAGACCGTTCTAAACAACCGGAACCGGGACCGGCCCCAAAGATTAACCTTGGGCAGCCAGATGAATTTACATTAGATAACGGATTAAAAGTTTTGGTAGTAGAAAACCACAAACTTCCAAGAGTTTCTGCTTCCCTAATTATAGACAATAAACCTCACGCCGAAGAAAAACCTGCTACAGCTGCTTTGGTTTCTTCTTTACTGGGTACGGGAACTGAGAATATGTCTAAAGACGATTTTAACGAAGAAATAGACTTTTTAGGAGCCAATGTTAATTTTGGATCAGAAAGCGTTTATGCTAGTTCACTTTCTAAGTTTTTCCCAAGAGTTATGGAGCTTATGGCTGAAGGAGCTTTAAAACCAAAATTTACCCAGGAAGAATTTGAAGCTGAAAAGAACAAACAAATTGAAAGCTTAAAATCTATTAATAAAGATGTAGGTTCTATCGCTAGCCGTGTAAGTGCTGCTTTAGCCTATGGAGCTAACCACCCTTACGGTGAGTTTGCCACTGTAGAAAACACTGAAAAAGTTTCTCTCGAAGACGTAAAAGGTTTTTACAATAATTATTTCAAACCTGCCAACGCTTATCTTGTTATAGTTGGTGATGTAAAGACTTCTGAAGTAAAAAAACTTGCAAAGAAAAATTTTGGAGACTGGAAAGCCGGTGCTCCAAAAGAACAAGAGTTACCTAAAGTAGCTAACGTGAATGAGACACAAATCAACTTGGTTGATATGCCAAACGCGGTACAAAGCGAATTAAGACTTCAAAACACCATAGATTTAAAAATGGCAGATGAAGATTACTTCCCCGTATTGGTGGCAAACCAAATTCTTGGGGGTAGTTTTGGAAGTTACTTAAATATGAACCTTCGTGAAGATAAAGGTTATACTTACGGAGCGAGAACAAGCACGGGAGCAGACAAGTATGCTTCAAGATTTGTTGCCCAGGCAAGCGTTAGAAACGCGGTAACCGATAGCGCAATTGTAGAATCTCTAAAAGAGATTAGAAGAATTAAAACCGAGCCTGTAGATGCTGAAATGTTAGAAAACGCTAAAAGCAAATTCGCTGGTGATTTCGTATTAAGGTTAGAACAACCTTCTACTATCGCTAATTATGCGCTTAATATCAAAACCAACGATCTAGAAGATGATTTTTATGAAACTTTCCTTGAGAAAATAAATGCAGTTACTGCAGATGATATTCAACGTGTAGCTAACAAATATTATCAAACCGATAATATGAGAATTGTAGTTGCAGGTAAAGCTTCAGAAATTGCTGAAAACCTTGAAAAAGTTGAATTTAACGGAAAAACAATTCCGGTTAAATATTACAACAAACTTGGTGAGGAAGTTGAAAAACCTCAGGCTAAAGAGGTTGATGCTTCAGTAACCGTAGAAAAAGTTTACGCAGATTATATTGAAGCTGTTGGTGGACGTGATGCTGTTGAAGAAGTAGAAAGTGTAGTTATGAAAGCCGAAGCTAGTGTACAGGGAATGGCTTTAAACCTAACCATGAAAAGAACTATGGATGGTAAACTAAACCAGGAAGTTTCTGTTGGCGGTAACGTTATGAGCAAACAGATTTTTGATGGTGAAGCTGGATTTGTAATGGCGCAAGGTCAAAAAATCCCTTACAACAAAGATCAAATTAAAACTGCTAAAATAGATGCTAATCCATTCCCAGAACTACAGGTTGGAGATGCAACTTTAGAAGGAATTGAAACTGTTGAAGGTACAGACGCTTATGTTGTGGCACTTAGCGATAACTACAAAGCTTACTACAACGTAGAAAGTGGTTTAAAAATGCAAACTGTACAAACTGTATCTCAGGCTGGGCAAACAATGTCTATCCCTACAGGATACAGCGATTACCAGGAAGTTGAAGGAGTTAAATTTCCTTTTAAAATGACTCAGGCTGCAGGCCCACAAACATTTGAATTTAATGTTACTGAGATCCTTGTTAATGAAGGTGTTTCAGCTGAAGATTTTGAAGAATAGTGATTTTTTATTAATGTTAGAGAGAACCGGCCAGCAATGGTCGGTTCTTTTATTTTAAAACCAAATCTATATTTTATGGAAGTTGAAACCAATAAACATCTTCTACCCTCCTATTTCAGGATTATTTCTTTTGTAATTGCTGGCTTAGCATTAATTTCTGCGATAATAAGTTTTAATGAACAACTAAACCTGGACCCCAACATATTCTTACCGCTTGGGAAATACTTGTTCCTGTTAGCGCTGGCATTTTTCTCATTTTCAAAAGAAAAAAATGAGAAAAAATATTTTAATCAACTTAGGTTAAAATGTCTGATCCCGGCAATAATTTTCGCTAACATCTTCTTTCTTTTCGAAACTTTTATGGAGTTATTTAAATCGGTTGAGCATCGCGAATTTATGTCTGCATTTAAGGTTTTATTGATCTTCCATGTCTATTATTTAGTTTGCTTTTACTATTACAAAAACAAGAAAGCGCAAAGACACTAGAATTTAAATTAGGTAGCCTGTTTTCTAAACTTAGAAAACACTTTTTTAGATCGGTTTACAATAAATACACCTATTAAGATTACAAAAGCTGAAATTAACTGCCAGGCACTAAAAACCTCACCATCTAAAATCCCCCAACCTAAAGCGACAACTGGAATAGTGTAGGTTACAGAAGTAGTAAAAACCGGGTCTGAGATCTGTACCAGCTTATTAAAAATTATCATGGCTACACCCGTTCCAATTATTCCTAAAATAGCAACATATCCTATAGATTGCTGAAGCACAATATTGGAAAGATCTTTTTCAAAAAATCCTGAGAAATACAAAATTATTAGCGTTGGAATTAGTAAAACCGTAAAACTTCCAGCTGCAATTCCCAACGGACTAATACCACTCATATGGGTTTTAAGGATATTTACGTTCATCGCATAACAAGAGGCAGCGATAATTACCAAAAGCGAATAAAGATAATTCTGGTCTGGGTTAATACTGGCACCACTTAAAATAAGTCCGGCAGTACCCAGGAGACCAATAGCCACCCCAATTACTTTATTTTGATTAAACACCGCTTTAAAAAACATTGCGCCAAAAATAAGGGTCATTAAAGGTGTGGTAGCATTTAGGATAGAAGCTACTGCGCTGTCAATTTCGGTTTCAGCAAAAGAAAAGAGATAAACCGGAAAGAAATTTCCCAGGAACCCCACTAGTAGCATCCATTTCCATTGGCTTTTCTTAATCTTCATTATAGATTTAAAACCAATAAGAATTAGAAAAACAGCGGCAAATATTATTCGGAAGGATCCAACTTCTATAGCCGATAATCCTACCAGCCCTTTTTTAATAAGAATAAAGGAACTTCCCCAAACAATAGATAACATAATGAGGTAGACCCATTTTAATTTCTCTAATGGCATATTTTTTCGGTTTTAAGCTGCAAAAATCGTTATTCCTTTAGAGTTGAAAAGAAAAGTGGAGATTAATTTTGATTGATTTTTTTTAACCTGCCTGTGGCGCAGTGATTACTCTTTCCATCGAAAAGTTTCAATCATATGCTTCATATCTTTTTTAAGATAATCTGCAGCGGGAATAATAGAGTCGTAATTTGGCCTTGTTCTAAAGTAAGCGGAAGCGGTTACAAAATGATTCACACTATCGGTAAGGTAAAATTGTGCCTGGGAAGCCGCATCGCCTGAAACTTCATAGAACATACCGTAAACCTCCTGAATCTCATTAGTATATACATCACCCTCAATAGCATCAGCTTTTATAGTATGTTGTAGCGGTAACTTTTGCGCATCTGCTAGCAGTGAATCCAGGTTATTATTAATTTGCTGATAAGTGATAAAAATGGTTCCGTTTAAATCTTTATATTCCAAATCTATCCAACACGGAATATTATTTCGGGAAGCCTTAATTTCTGCCAGGGTATTAATTTCAAAATTATAGGGACAATTAAGGTTTGTGGTTTCGTATTTAGCTTCAGGATAATTAAGCGCAAGAAATGCACGAGGCTTGGGTGTAGTGTCTTTTTCCCCGCAGCTAATAAAAGTTAAAACCAAAACAATTATCAAAAAACTCTTCATACCACACTTTATCTTCAACTAACCGGAGAAATATTCACTTTAATCTGCTTAAGGCGTTTATTGTCTAAAACTTCTACCGTAAAGCTATAATTAAGAAAATAAATTACATCATTTTTCTTTGGGAAACCACCTGAAATTTCCAGCAAAAAGCCCGCCAGGGTATCTGCCTCGCCTTTCCGCTCTTCAAAAGCAACAGGATCTTCAATTTTTATAATTCTATAGAAATCTTTCAGCGGCGTTTTCCCTTCAAAAACATAGGTATTCTCATCTAATTTTGAATACACCAGGTCTTCATCATCAAACTCATCGCTAATATCACCAACAATTTCTTCTATAATATCTTCTAAAGAGATCAATCCGCTAGTTCCACCATATTCATCTACCACAATCGCTAAATGATTCTTTTTAGTCTTAAAATCGTTCAGTAAATCGTCCAGTTTTTTATTTTCTGGAACAAAATAAGGCTCGCGCAACAAACTGGTCCATTCAAAAGAATTTTTATCAATATAGGGCAACAAATCTTTTACATATAAAATACCTATTACATTATCTATATTCTCGCGATAAACCGGAATCCTGGAGTAACCTCTATCTATAATTTCAGGAATAATTTCTTTATACGTCTGGCTTTCATTTAAAGCAAAAATATCCATCCTGGGGCGCATTACCTGTTTGGTATCGGTATTTCCAAAAGAAACAATACCCTGTAATATCTTTTGCTCTTCCTGGGTAGTATCTTCTTCACTGGTAAGCTCTAAAGCCTGCGATAATTGATCTATACTTATAAAAGATCGTTGCTTGCCGAGACGACGGTGCATATAAATAGTTACCGCGCGCATTGGCCCGCTCAAGGGAGTAAAAATAGTATCAAGAAAATTTAAGGGTCGCGCCATAAAGTTTGAAAACAGCACGTTATTTCTACTTGCATAAACTTTTGGCAGAATTTCACCAAAAAGGAGAATAATAAAAGTTATTACTCCAACCTCAATTAAAAATTTGAAGTTAATGCCGTAAAACACTGTATTCATCTCGCCAAAAAGCCTGTCTGCAATACTATCAAACAACAGTACAATGGCTATGTTTATAAAATTATTGGCAACCAGGATAGTAGCCAGTAACTTTTTGGGTTTATCTAAAAGATTAACCACAATTTGTTGAGATTTACTGCGCTTCCCGTCTTCGGTAATTACATCGGCAGGTGTTAAGGAAAAGAAAGCAACTTCGGCGCCAGAAATTAAGGCAGAACAAAGTAAAAGCAGCAATAAAACTACATAGCTAATTAGCTGCGTAAAATCAAAAGTGGCCCAAAACAAAAGTAAACTGGGAGGTTCTGAATCCAAATGACAGGGTTTTAATTAAACTTAAAAAGGCAAATCGTCTTCCTCTTCTTCTTTCGCCATAGATTGATTGGCAAAATTATCATTTTTAGGCGTGTTTTGTTGATTTTGAGACGGGGAATTTTGCTGTTGCATATTTCCGCCTCCTTCGCTCTCTCCTTTTGGAGTTAAAAAGGTAAATTCCGTACACTGTATTTCGGTAGTGTAACGGTCATTTCCCTGGTCGTCCTGCCATTTACGGGTTTTAATTCTACCTTCAATAAAAACTTTATCGCCTTTTTTAAGGTATTTCTCACAAATTTCGGCTGCTTTATTACGCACCACAATGTTGTGCCATTCGGTATTAGTAACACGCTCGTTAGTTGTGCGGTTGGTATAAGTCTCGTTGGTAGCCAGCGGAAATCGCCCTATAGCGCCACCGCCTTCAAAATAATGCATTTTCACGTCGTCCCCCGTATGCCCAATTAGCATTACTTTGTTTAATGTACCTGTCATCTCTATTAATTATTTTTTGAGCCCAAAAAGGCTATTTATTTACACCCTAAAATACTGAAAAATTTATTGCTAATTAAAGCTAAACCCTATAAAACTTTAAACAATTTATAAGGAATAGGTTTCCAGCGCAGTTTCTTCAAGGAAATTAGCAATTAAAACCGGCACCGGATAATCTTTTACATTCTTTACAGGAATTCCCTCTTCTCCTACACTTTCAGCTTTCACCCACCAAAAATGCGTATAAATATGCTGGTGGGAAAGCTTATGAACCACCGGTTTCATATTATGAAGTTCTAATGACAATTTCTGTTCACCAAGAATTTCGTTTATTTTTTCTTCGGAAGGAAAAGCGCCTTCGCTTACCGGTTTTTCGGTTTCAATTAATGGAAATTCATATAAACCATTCCAAATTCCCTTTCCTGTTCTTTGCTGAAGCAGGGTTTTATTTTCTTCAGAATAAACCACCAAATAATTAAAATAGCGTTTTTTCACTTTAGTTTTCTTCAGCTTTACCGGTAACTCTTTTATTTTATTCTTCTGCAAGGCCAAACAGCCTGAACTTAAAGGGCAACTTTCACAAAGTGGGTTTCGAGGTTTACACTGCAGCGCGCCAAATTCCATTAAAGCCTGGTTAAAACTCGATGGATCTTTTTCATCCAACAACTCAGAAGCCAGGGCTTTGAATTCCTTAATTCCGGCAGTAGAATTTATTGGGGTTTCAATATCAAAAAAACGAGATAAAACCCTGTAAACATTGCCATCTACCACCGCAACCGGCTCATGATAACAAATTGAAGCAATGGCGGCGGCGGTATAATCACCTACACCTTTTAGTTTTTTGAGATCTTTATAAGAATCGGGAAACACACCATTTAATTCTTCAGCAACATATTTAGCGGTTTCGTGAAGATTCCTTGCCCGGGAATAATATCCCAAACCCTGCCAGAGTTTCAGCACTTTTTCTTGCGGCGCTGCAGCAAGATCAAAAACACTGGGAAACGAGCTTGTAAAACGCTTATAATATGGTAAACCCTGCTCTATTCGTGTTTGTTGTAACATAATTTCACTGAGCCAAATATGATAAGGATCGCTGGTTTTGCGCCAGGGCAATTCGCGCTTGTTTTTTAAATACCAATCAATCAACACTTTAGAAAATACCATATATAAAATAGACTTGGTGCAATATTAAAAGTTTATTCCGTTATTATTTAATGAATTAGGCTTGAAATATTGTAGATTTAATTCTTATATTTGCGCCCTTGAAAAAACAGAAATCCCAATTTATAATATTAAATAGCACGAAAATGACGAAAGCAGATATTGTAGCGAACATCTCAGAAAAATTAGGAATGGAAAAAGGTGATGTTCAAGCTACTATTGAAACCTTCATGGATGAGGTTAAAACTTCATTAGAAAGTGGAGACAACGTATATTTAAGAGGCTTTGGAAGCTTTGTTGTAAAAACAAGAGCTGAAAAAACCGGAAGAAATATCTCTAAAAACACTACTATTAAGATTCCCGCCCACAACATCCCGGCTTTTAAACCTGCCAAGATTTTTGTTGAAGGAGTTAAAACTAACGTTGAAGTTAAGTAATTTGAAACTGAAGCCCAGTTTCTTTATAAAATAAATTATTAATTAAAAAGTAACACTATGCCAAGTGGTAAAAAAAGAAAAAGACATAAGGTAGCTACGCACAAGCGTAAAAAAAGAAACAGAGCTAACCGCCACAAGAAAAAGTAGTTTTCATACTACTTTTTTTGTTTAAAACGTTCATTGAAATTGAAACCCTGCTTATTACCTAACAAGTTTTAGGGTTTCTTCAGGATTAAAAAACCTGTGATAAAATAATGTTTAATCCATCCCGACTTATTCGGGACAAAAATCTAATAGAGTGGACAAAGAATTAATTATACGGTCCGGAACCTCTGCTGTAGATTTTGCCTTACAAAAAGATGGAAAACTTATTGAACTCAACAAGGAAGAAGACAGCAACAAATTTAATGTTGGTGATATTTTTATTGCCAAAATTAGAAAAGCTGTACCAGGGTTAAATGCCGCATTTGTAAATGTTGGTTACGAGAAAGATGGTTTTTTACACTATCACGATCTTGGCCCCCAGGTATCTTCCATGCTTAAGTTCATAAAACGTGTAAGCACAGGTAAATTAAAAGATTATTCCTTAAAGAATTTCACATTCGAAAAGGATATTGACAAAGACGGCGTTATTACAGACGTCTTAAAGTCAAATCAGTCGCTATTGGTTCAGGTTGTAAAAGAACCTATTTCTACCAAAGGCCCCAGGATAAGCTCAGAGCTTTCTATTGCGGGTCGTTATATTGTACTGGTACCTTTTTCTAATAGAATTTCAGTTTCACAAAAAATTGAAAGTAAAGAAGAAAAAGACCGGTTAAAAAGATTGGTAAAAAGCATTAAACCCAAAGGTTTTGGGATTATTGTAAGAACCGTAGCCGAAGGCAAAAAAGTAGCAGAACTGGATAGGGACCTTCAAAATTTGATGGGTCGCTGGACAGGAATGTGCAAAAAGATGTATAAGCCACATCATCCCTCTAAAGTATTAGGAGAGTTAAACAGGGCATCTTCCCTGTTAAGAGATATTTTTAATGACTCTTTTACTTCTATTACCGTAGACGACGAGACGCTTTATACACAAATTAAAGACTATGTGGGCGAAATTGCCCCAAGTAAAGAATCGATTGTTAAGTTATATCAATCTAATGTTCCAATTTTTGAAAAATACGGTATCGAAAGACAAATAAAAACTTCATTTGGGCGCACCGTCTCTATGAGCAAAGGCGCCTACCTGGTAATAGAACATACAGAGGCTATGCACGTTATAGACGTAAATAGTGGTAACCGTTCTAACAAATCCAGAAACCAGGAGGATACTGCATTAGAGGTGAACATGATTAGCGCCACAGAAATAGCCCGGCAATTAAGATTGCGTGATATGGGTGGCATAATCGTGGTAGACTTCATAGACATGGGAAAAGCCGAAAACCGCAAAACCCTGTTTGATCACCTTAGGAACGAAATGAGTGACGACCGTGCAAAACATAAAATTTTGCCACCGAGTAAATTCGGGTTGATACAAATTACAAGACAACGCGTAAGGCCGGAAATGAATATTAAAACCCGCGAGGAAAACCCTAACGGAACTGGTGAAATTGAAGCACCAATACTTTTAATAAACAAAATAAAAACCGACCTGGAAAAACTCATTAAGAAAGATCACAAAAAGATCACTTTGAGTGCGCATCCATTTATTGCAGCCTTTTTAACTAAAGGCTTTCCATCTCCCCGCTCCCAATGGTTTTTAGACCATAAGCGCTGGGTGAAAATTTTACCAAGAGACGCTTACACGTATATGGAATATCATTTTCACGATAAAGAAGGAAATGAAATCCTTTAAAATAAACGCCTTTCGTTAATTCGGAAGGCGTTTTTTTATGCGCTATTCTGAAATTTACATTTTGATATTTCCTACTTGAAAAAGTTTTAATTTTGAATCTTAATTCCCGAATTTTTAACTCTTGAAAGAATCTCAACAATCTTATACCGTAAAAGAAGCAACCATAAAACTGATGCAGTTCTGCGCATACCGCGACCGTTGCCATAAAGAAGTAGAAGAAAAACTGAGAGAAATGAAGATGATTCCCGCTGCGCAAGAACAAATTATTATGGAGTTAATGCAGGAAAACTTTTTAAATGAAGAACGGTTCGCGCGTAGTTTTGTTAGAGGAAAATTCAGGATAAAAAAATGGGGTAAAATAAAGATCAAACAGGAATTGAAATTTAAAGAGATTTCTACTCCAATAATCAAACTCGCCCTTACCGAAATAGATGAGCAGAAATATATCGCTACAATTTACGAGATAGCTGAAAAGAAAATGAAGCTCTTAAAAGAACCCGATAAATTTAAGAAGAAAAAGAAATTAGCCGATTTCCTGCTTCGGAAGGGTTACGAGAGTAATTTGGTGTACGAAGCAACAAACGAGCTCTTAGAGTGATTCTTAAAAGCCTACAAACCGTTCAGACTCGCCATCGCGACCAAAGGAACGAAGCGCGGCGATCTTTTGTGGGGAAGGTGAGGAGTGAAAAGTTAACGCTCCATCACTTCGAGTGGCTCGACGTGAGTCGGATGACACTTAAAATATTCGTGAATTCGTGGCTACTAGGCACACAACTATAAATGCTACATAGAAAAAGAGATTTTCACCTCGCTTAAAACTGGAAATGAACTCTAATTTACTTAAACCTTATTCTTCTTATGCGTACGTTCAATTGCCTGTGCATTTTTATAATCTATCCATTTTTGTCCCTTTAGTTTACGCATATAGTTATCAAAATTACGCATCACCACCAGGTTATAGACGGCTTTAGAAAAATTGGTAAGGGTTCTTGGCGTAGCCCTTAAACTCATAGAAAAACCAGGCGTTAAGTAGGTCATTTGGTGCCAGTAACCTTCAGGCATATATAAAGCTTCACCATGTTTTAATTCAGTAACATAGCCTTTAGCCCTTTTTAATACCGGGAATTTTTCAAAATCTGGATTATTAAAATCTATATCTTCCCGGGAAATAAGAGCGTGTGGCACCTTATATAAGTATTTACTTTCTGAAGGCGGATAAATTATACAACGTTTTTTTCCGTGGAAATGAAAATGAAGAATATTAGCAAAATCAATATCGTAATGCATAAAGACTTTAGAATTCTCTCCTCCAAAAAATAAAGTTGGCAACTGTTTTATAAATCTAAGCCCCAGATCTGGAAACCTGAAATCTTTCTGTAAAACCGGCACCTCCTTTAATAAATGATAAAGAAAAATGCGGTAATTTGTAGGTTTTGATTTTAGCAGCTCTATATAATCTGCCATTTTCATTTCGGTATGTGGCTCGTTAAATTTTTGCTCAGACGTTATAGGGCGATCGTCGTAAAGCGGAACCACTTTTTCACCAGCAACCTCGCTAATATAATCTAAATCCCATTTTTGGGTAGCCGGCCAATCATCTACCAAATGCTCTATAACCACAGGTTTTTGGGGCCGCACATAATTTTCTAAAAATTCCTTTTTAGAAATAGTCTTAAGCCTTGCTATGGGTTCTAAATGTAAGCTTTCTTCTTTCTCCATCATTCAATTCCAGCACTTCTGTGCGTATTTTCAATCGCTTTTTTATTCTTGTAATCTATCCAGTCCTGGCCCTTAATCTTACGCATTAAATTATCGTAATTTCGGGTAATAATCAAATTTTTGAGCACTTCGGCAATGCGCCCCGGTTTTTGTGGTAAGGACCTTAACGTCATTGATAAACTTGCGGTCTCATACTTTATAAAATGCCACCACTTACTGGGAATATATAAAGCTTCCCCGTGTTTCAGTCTTGTTTCAAAGCCTTTTGCTTTGGCCAGTGCAGGATATTTCTCAAAATCTGGATTATCCATATTTATTATCTCCATACTCACTATGGAGTGCGGTACATGATACAAAAATTTAGTTTCTGAAGGCGGATAAAGAATCACTCTTTTTTCGCCTACAAAATTGAAATGGAAATTATTAGCAAGATCCATATCATAATGCATCACCACGCTACTACCCTCACCCCCAACAAATAAAACTGGTAACTTTTTAAAGAATTTTACGCCAAGATCTGGATACTTAAAATCATCTATTAACTCCGGACAGTTTTGCAGTAGGTTAAAAAAAAACATCCTAAGATCTGTAGGTCCTTTTTCAAGAATATCTATGTATTCCCGCATAGGAATTTTCTTTGCCGGGCCGTGAGAACTCTGCCTGCCTTTTGCCGGTTTCCCATCATAAAGCGGTACTACAACATCCCCCGCTTTCTCCCTGAAATAATCAAAATCCCATTTTTTTGTGGCTGGCCAGTCGGCAGAAAGTTCTTCAAAAACAACCGGTTTTTCGGGTATAAAATAATCCTTCAAAAATTCTTCTTTTGAAAGCTTTTTAACCCGCGGTATGTCTTGCAGATCCAGTTTCAAGATTTTAAATTTTTAAGCCTTGGCTTTAGATTTTTGCTGAGCTTCTAAATTACGCTCTATCTTATGCCCCGGTCTGGACCATTTTGGTTTTTCGCCTAAATTCTGATATTGAGATTCTTCAGCTGATACACTTTTAGGCTGCTCCTTTTTCTCAAATGCTTTTTGTGGATTCAAACCTAAAGATCTAAACAATTCCATATCCTCGTTTACATCGGGATTTGGGGTAGTAAGCAATTTATCCCCGGCAAAAATTGAATTTGCTCCGGCAAAGAAACACATCGCCTGCCCTTCCCTACTCATTTGAGTTCTTCCGGCAGAAAGTCTAACTTGAGTTTCAGGCATTACAATTCTGGCAGTAGCCACCATTCTTACCATTTCCCAAATAGAAACCGGTTCTTGCTCTTCCATAGGAGTTCCTTCAACAGGAACCAAAGCATTAATCGGCACAGATTCCGGCTGCGGACTTAATGTAGAAAGTGCTACAAGCATTCCTGCCCTGTCATCTGCACTTTCTCCCATTCCTATAATTCCACCGCTACAAACCGTAACATTGGTTTTTCTCACGTTACCGATGGTATCCAGTCTATCCTGGTAACCGCGGGTGGAAATCACTTCTTTATAATATTCTTCCGAAGAATCTAAATTATGGTTATAAGCATACAAACCAGCTTCAGCAAGTCGCTGCGCCTGGTTTTCGGTAATCATCCCAAGTGTACAGCAAACTTCCATATCCAGTTTATTAATGGTTCTTACCATTTCCAAAATCGAATCGAACTCCTTACCGTCCTTTACGTTTCTCCACGCTGCACCCATACAAACCCGAGAACTTCCAGACTCTTTAGCACGTAGCGCCTGGGCTTTAACCTGGTTCACGCTCATAAGGTCGTTTCCTTCAACATTGGTATGATATCTTGCTGCCTGTGGGCAATATCCGCAATCTTCCGGGCAACCGCCGGTTTTAATAGAAAGTAAAGTTGAAACCTGAACGGTGTTAGGATCGTGATTTTTCCTATGCACTGTGGCCGCTTCGTAAAGCAACTCCATTAAAGGTTTATTATATATCTCGAGAATTTCTTCTTTTGTCCAGTTATGTCTTGTGGCCATAAAAAATAGATTTGAAATCAAAAATAAATAAAACTGCGCTTTAATAAGCCTTCAGCGAAGAAAGTTTTCAAAGCTTTCTTTAAAGTTATGATTTCCTACTTATTAATAAAGAAACTGCGTTCCCGCCAAAGCCTACAGCGTTTACCAATATATTTTCCAATTTTGAAGGTGATTTACTGATTTCTGAAAAAGGCACCTCAATAAATTCCTGGTGCTGAAGCATTAAAATCGCCAGTTCTAAATTTAAAATTCCTGAAGCAGCAAACGTATGTCCCAGTTTCCATTTATTACTGGTCATTGCCAGGGTGTTTTCACCAAAGAGTGCTTTTATCGCATTTACTTCAGAAAGGTCTCCTTTTAAGGTTCCGGGGGCGTGCATCACTACCGCGTCAATTTCTGAAAGTTCTTTCTCGCCAATGGCCATTTTCATCGCCTTCTGCAAAGATTCTCCTTTTTCTGAAATTGAAACACTATGTTTTAAAGTTTCCGTTGCGTAGCCTATACCGGTAATTTTTGCAATTGCTTTTTCTGAATTTCCCTTCTGAAGCGCCAATATTCCTGAAGCTTCTCCAAGAATCATTGAATTTCTTTTTTTCTGCATATCCAAAGCGCGACACGGAAAATCAAGATCTTCTGAAGCATAAATTTTCATGGCTTTCATTTGGGCGATTGTAAAAGGGGTTAATGCAGCTTCACTCCCACCGGCAAGGAACTTATCGGCAAAACCGGCCTGCATCCAGGCAATAGCATTTACAACCGAGTGTAAACCGGTTGAGCAGGTTACACTATGAGAAAATTCCGGTCCCTCTGTTTGAAGATCTTGCGAAACCCAGGAAGAAATATTTCCTAAAGTGGTAGAAGGCGAAGCCTGCGTAGCGGCTTTTCCGGTTTCTATAAATTCTTTATGATATTTTTCAAACAATCCGGTAGCACCACGTGAGCTCCCAATATTGATACCAATATTTTTCTCGCTTTTCCACCCGGCTTCTTTTATAGCTTTTCTGGCTGAAAAAATTGCAAATAAAACCGAATCATCCAGTTTTCTATAATTGGGGTTTTCACTTTTAAGTGCTTCAATTTCAGCTTTGAGATTTTCTGGCAAAAAAGCCGCAAAAGCTTCGGTTTCATCAAACCGATGTTTGGAAATAAAATGTTTCGGATTTTTATAATTTTTCCATATTTCCGCAGGAGATTGACCAAGCGCAGAAACAGAACCAAGTGAAGATATAAATACCGGTGATTTCAAAAGCGATTAATTTTCAGCAAAAATAAGGTCTGTTGTTCCAACCACTAAATATTTTCAATAAAAAAAATGAATCAGAAATCCTGCAAGGTTTGAATAACCTTGTAGGTATATTATTATTTTTCAAACTTACGAGGTATAAAAAAACCTCGCAGGAAGGATAGTGGGATAAACCAGTTTAACGCTGATAATAAAGATTTAAAATAGAATCCATCTTTTTTTCGCCTAATAGGATCTTTTGTAATTCTAACTGAATTCCTTCAGAAACAAGATCTATAAGTGGCTGATAAACCTTTTCTACTTTTTGAATTGATTTTTGCAAAATCCCGTCCCATTCTTTATGATAATTTACCAAATCGTCTGGATAAACCTTGGTTCTGGATGTTTTTTCTTTGTACGGTTCAAAAGCTTCATCTAGATTGAGATATCCATAATCGTCGGTTAGCTCTTCACCAATAGCAATATCTCTAACTGCAATTTCAAATCCGTAGGCTGTGGAAAAGCAGTTAGAATTAAAACTATGGTTTACGTATTTCGCCAAATCCCAACAAAGCACCAAATCGCCAAACCGATTGCGAAAAGCATATTTTTCGAGCATTTGCGCACTTTTTGGATGCAATTTTTCTACCTGGGAATTATAAAAAACGTGATCTAAATCGTCCTGAACCCAGGTAATAGTGCCCTCGGGAATTTTTTTAGTAGCCACCACGCCATATCCCACCTGCTCATTTATAAAGCGCAGCTCTGTATCTGGATGCATCATAATCGCAAAATTTTAATTCTAATGTAAACAATTAAAGCTTTGCTTTTAAGACACTTATAAAAGTTTATTTCTAAAACTTTTCCAGAAGATCTTCGATAACAGAATAGATTTTATCCAATTCTAATTGAGTAATTGTAAACGGCGCCAAAATATAAATGGTGTTTCCAAGCGGTCTAAGAAAAACACCTTGGTCCATAAAATGTTTAAAAAGCTGGTTTCTAAGATTACCGTAGCGCTCCATTTTCACATTGAGATCAAAAGCATAGATTACGCCTAATTGCCTGCGATTGGTAACTTTTGGGTGATCTTTTATCTTTTCATCAAAAGCCTGGTGAGATTTTATTACAGCCTGTATTTTCTGTTGAATTTCTTCGGACACCAATAATTCTATTCCAGCAATGGCCGCAGTACATGCCGGTGGGTTTGCAGAATACGTATGCCCGTGAAATAATCCTTTAGAAATATCTTCGTCATAAAAGGCATCGTAAATTTTTTGAGAGCAGGTAGTCAATCCCATTGGTAACAAGCCTGCGGTTAGTGCTTTAGAAAGGCACATCACATCTGGTTTGGTTTCCATATAATCTGAAGCAAAATATTTCCCGGTTTTCCCAAAGCCGGTCATTACTTCATCGGCAACGCAAACAATATCATTTTCTTTGCAAACTTTCAGGATTTCATTTAAGCCAGCAGCATCGTGCATTTTCATTGCCGCCGCACCCTGCACTAAGGGCTCATATATAAATCCTGCAATATTATTTTCTGAAATTAGTTCTTTCAGCTTCGAAATAACTTCTGCATTATTTTCTCCTAACGGAACCGGGATTCGTAAAACTTCAATAAAATGCTCTTCAAAAGCGCCATTATAAACCGAAAGTCCGGAAACCGACATCGCGCCAAAGGTATCGCCGTGAAAACCTTCGTCAAAAGCCAGCATCACATTACGATTATTGCCCTGGTTATGATGATACTGCAAAGCCATCTTTATTCCAATCTCTGTAGCCGTGGAACCATTGTCATTAAAAAACAATTTCTGCTGATTTTCCGGTAAAATCTTTATCAGTTCTTCAGAAAGTTTTACCGCAGGTTCGTGGGTAAACCCGCTAAAAACCACCTGGTCCAGATTTTGCATTTGTGCTGCAACTTTTCCTGTGATATATTCATTGCAATGCCCATACATTGCCGTATACCAGGAAGCGATTCCGTCTAGATATTCGCTGCCATCTTCTGCATAAAGAATACTGCCCTTTGCTTTTACAATAGGTAAAGCTTCCGGGGAAATTTTATGCTGGGTTAGCGGATGCCAAAGGTGTTTTTGATCTCGGGTAACTAAGCTCATTGTTTTTTAATATGAGGAGGTTCTTACTAAAATTAAAATGTCATTGCGATCCCGATTTTTATCGGGAGAAGCAATCTGCAAAGGTCTATAATTCGATGCAGAGATTACTTCACTCCGT
This sequence comes from Salegentibacter sp. BDJ18, assembly GCF_017579965.1. Classification (NCBI taxonomy): domain Bacteria; kingdom Pseudomonadati; phylum Bacteroidota; class Flavobacteriia; order Flavobacteriales; family Flavobacteriaceae; genus Salegentibacter; species Salegentibacter sp. BDJ18. The sequence goes on along the minus strand of NZ_JAFLQX010000005.1, from coordinate 65,745 downwards.
TCGTAATGACGTTAAATTTTATTTCAATTTATCTCTAAATAGTTCAGCGTATTCTTTGATCACATTTTGATCAAAATAAGGTTCCTGATCTATTCTTCCCAGAACCTTTACACCGCCCATTTTTTTAATAATCGATTCAGTAGATTTATTTTCTTCGCCTGAAAAAATTATTCCGAAGCAATTTAAGCCGCGAGATTTTAAAGCTTCTATAGTTAATAAAGTATGATTGATACTTCCCAAATAATGGCGAGAAACCAGGATGATGCGATCTTTCGGCTGCATTAAATCGGCTATAGTTTCTTTATCGCTAATTGGAACTAATAAACCACCAGCGCCTTCAATAACTAAATCATCTTTCACTTCAGGTCGTTTTATTTTTTTTGAAGTGATCTTTACTCCATCAATTTCAGCCGCTGCATGCGGGCTCATTGGTGTTTTTAACGCAAAGCTATTTTTATGAAAAACAGTTTTATCGTTAGAAATTAATCTTTCTACTTTATGGCTATCAGAATTATCAAGATCGCCGGCCTGGATAGGTTTCCAGTAATCTGCTTCTAAAGCTTCAGTTAAAATTGCTGAAGCTACTGTTTTCCCAACTTCAGTACCAATACCGGTAACAAAATAAGTATGTTTCATTTATTTATAAATTCTTCTATGCTGGTCATTTTAAAGTAAATTTCTCTTCACAATTTTCGCAATGATAATCGTACTTGTAGTGAATTGGCAGGGCGAAGGTGAGAAATGAAAATAGAAAAGCAAAGAAAGAACGCACATCTTTGATATGGGTATAAACTTTTACGCGAGTGCTATCACAGTTGGGACAAACTACTCTTTCACCTTTGTCATCAAGAGAATAATCGTGAATTTCACTTAAAATTGCCCGGGCTCGTTCTTCATCATCAGCATACACGTTCAATTTTATACCACCAATCGCCTGGCTTACCAGAGGATCGGTATCAATAAGAACCTGGTCTGCCAGGAATACCTCTATGCCTTCAGATTGTAATTTCCCTTTTACAATTTGTGCTTCAGAAGAATACTGAAACCTGGCTATGTTTACAAAAGTGCTCATATGCTTATATATTTTATCCCAAACCGGCAATTAATCACTGGCTTACCTAATCCTGTTACAGCCAATTTCTGGGTTCAGCATCATTCGGGCTTCATGGCAGTAATTTAGTGAGTTTTTTTAAAACCTCCCTGATTTCATTTTCATAATTAAAGGAATGTAAACAAAACCGGAGGCGTTCACTACCTTTTGGCACCGTAGGCGATAAAATGGGTTTTATTTCAAAACCTTCTTGTTTCAAAATTTCTGCTATGTTTTTCACTTTTTCATTCCCCGGAATTATACAACTTTGAATTGCTGAATTACTCGGAATAAAATGTTTTTTAATCTCTAATTCCTCAATTTTATTCCTGAAAAAATGAATATTATTTTTTAGTTGCTGAATTTCTGAAATTCGGTTTGTGAATTCCTGGTAAACCGAGAGAATTGTAGCAACCGAATGAGGCGGCAGAGCCGTTGTAAAAATTAGGCTCCGGGAAAAATTTACCAGGTAATTTTTTAAACCTTTACTTCCTAAAATAACCGCGCCGTGACATCCCGGAGCTTTTCCAAAAGTATTTAAACGCGCGAAAACTTTATCCTGAATTCCTTCTTCCTGAACCAAACCTTCTCCATTTTCGCCAAAAATACCCGTAGCGTGGGCTTCATCTACAATTAAAAAAGCACCCAATTCTTCTGAAATTGTTGCTAATTCTTGTAGCGGCGCCATATCTCCATCCATTGAAAAAACAGATTCAGTTACAATATAAATTTCTGAATTTTCAGGTTGTGAAAGTTTATCGAGCCTGGTTTTGAGATCTTCAATATTATTATGGCGGAATTTATAAGCTTTTGCGTTACTCATTGAAATTCCATCTCTTATAGAAGCGTGAGCCAGTTCATCATAAAAAATAAAATCTCCGCGTTTAGGCACTGAACTGAAAAATCCAATATTAGCATCGTAGCCGGAATTAAAAATTAAAGCGGCTTCAGTTTGATGAAATTCGGCAAGGAAATTTTCGGCTAAATCATAAATTTTATGATTCCCAGAAAGCAACCTGGAACCGGCGGCTCCATTTCTTAAAAGATTATTCTTCTCTAAAATTTGATGCGCCTGATTATAGACTTTTGCAGAAGAAGCTAATCCTAAATAATCGTTTGAGGAAAAATCTATTAATTGAGCGTTCTTTTTTAAAGATCGCAAAGCATTTTCATCCTTTCTCTTCTCTAAACTTTTCGCTAATTTTAAAGGTAATTGCATAGTTCAAAATTACAACTTTAACGAACTAAAAAATATGGAACTGGCAGAATTTAGTCTTAGTATTGGTTTGGCAGCTGTGGCCGGACTTTTTATAGGTATAGAAAGGGAATTTACGGGAAAAAGCGCAGGTTTAAAAACCAATGCTCTTGTGGCCCTGGGTGCTTGTGTTTTTATTTTACTTTCTCTACAATTTCAGGGAGAAGAATTTGTAGATATTACCAGGGTTATTGGCCAGGTGGTTACCGGTATTGGATTTATTGGTGCAGGAACCATTCTTCAGCACGGGAAAAATGTAAAGGGTTTAACTACTGCTGCTACTATTTGGTGTAGTGCCGCCGCTGGTGGGCTCGCTGCTTTACAAATGTATGCCGAACTACTTATAATTTGTATAACAATTGTTGTTATAAATCTAGTTTTTGGGTTTCTGGAAAAGAAACTTATAAGGGGAAAAAGAAAACATGATAATACTGAACACTAAACTACTTTACAATATCATCTTCGTTTCTTGTGTGATCTATGTTATTTTGCGGTGTATCGTCAATTTCACTTTTTAATACGTGAGAATTTCTCTGATATTTTCCTCTAAGATCGTCCATAACGGAGCCTTTCCAGAGTTTTACACCCATAAAATAGGATGCCCTTCCAATTAAGTGTGCACTTACGGGAGCGGTTAGAAAAACAAAAAGAATAATTACAAGGGCGCGGGAAGTAGTAGAAAGATCGTTAAAGAAAACGGCCGTTCCCACTAAAATAAGACCAACACCAAGCGTGGCCGCTTTAGTATTTACCGAAATCCTCATATAAGTATCGGGCATTCTTACGAGTCCTATTGCAGAAAGCAGTACGAACAAGGTTCCTAAAGTGATTAATATTACTATAATTATTGAACTCATTTCTTTCGGTTTCTTTTTTCCAGGTAATATGAGAAAGCCACGGTACTTAAAAAAGCAATTAAAGCCAGGATCATTGCAGTATCTAAAAATGTAGATCTTCCGTGAATAATACTGTAAACTCCAATAATTCCAATACCGGTAGTGATAAGCACATCCAGGGCAATAATTTTATCGGCAATACTGGGACCTTTAATAAATCGGTAAACTATTAGCAGCACCGAAAAGGCCAGGATTGGCAGAATAATATAATATAAATAATCTGTTAGCGTCATCTCAATATTTCCAAAATACGTTTTTCAAATCCGTTTTTAATACTATCGATAAATTCCTCTTTATCGGTTACATACATCGCATGTACATAAAGCACTTTTTTATCGTTAGAGACATCCAGGCTAAGGGTTCCTGGTGTAAGCGAGATCATATTCGCCAAAAATGTAATCCCCAGGTTGCTTTGTATGGTAAGCGGTACTTTTACAATTCCCGGTTTCATTCCATATTTTGGGGTTACAACTTCGTAAGCTACCTGTAGGTTTGCTTTAAATAATTCCCACAGGAAGAAGAAAAAGAAGGCTATCAATTTAGGAATAATAGTAAAATACCGGGCATCACTATTCCCTCTTGTTATCACCCACAGAATAAAGAAATTAAGAACAAAGCCAAAGATATAGTTCTGGAAAGTAAAATCTCCGGTTAGGGCTACCCATACAAAAGTGAGTAATAAATTAGATACAAACCTGCTCTTCATTATTCGGGTGTTTGTGTATTAAGTACTGCGTCTATATATTGTTGATTATCCATTAATTCTGATGCAATTCTAGCTGAAAGCGTTTGAATATGTTCTGCTCCAAAACCTACATATAAGGATACCAGACTTAAAAAAACTATAGGTACTATTATCTGAACTCTCTTTATATTTTTAATTGCATGAAAATACCTGAATTTTGGTCTAACAGGAATCTCTTGTGCCTCTTTCCAAAAAACTTCAGCCCAAAGTTTCGCGATTACAACCAAGGTAATAAAACTTGCAAAGATAATTGCGGCCAGGCTCCAATAACTTCCAGATTCAAAACTGGCAGTAATTAAAGATATTTTAGGCCAAAACCCCGATAAAGGCGGAATCCCAACCAATGAAAATAACGGGATAAACATCAATAAACTCAACTTGGGGTAATTGGCATAAAAACCACCTAAAGCTCGCATGCTATTAGAACCTTTTATTCGGTATATAAGACCACTAATCATAAAAAGATTCGTTTTTACCACAATATCATGCACCAGGTAAAAAATTGCACCTGCAATAGCCACTTCGGTAAACATTCCCAAACCAATAATCATATAACCAATATGACAAATAATTAAATAGGAGAATACCTTCCTTATATTATTCTGAACCAGTGCGCCCAATGCCCCACTAAACAGAGTGAAAATAGCAAGCACCAATAGAATTTGATCGAGGAAAGCATCTCCCACAAAGATTAGGGTAAAAACCCTAATTAAAGCATACACTCCAACTTTAGTAAGTAAACCACCAAAAATTGCTGATACAGCCGAAGGTGGTGTATGGTATGAAGCCGGTAACCAAAAGTATAACGGGAATACCGCCGATTTAATTCCGAAGCCAATTAAAAATAGAATAGCGGTTATCTCCACCAGGGCCCTATTTTCAACAGCTGCTACTTTATTGGCCAGGTCGGCCATATTTAGGCTTCCGGTTAAACCATAAAGCACCGCTATCGCGGTTAAAAAGATTATGGAAGCGAGGAAATTCAGCGTAAAATATTTTACAGCGCCTTCTAATTGCGCTTTTTCGCCCCCAATGGTGATTAATACGAAAGAACTAATAATAATAATTTCAAACCAAACATAGAGGTTAAAGATATCTCCTGTTAGAAATGCCCCGGTTAAACCTAAGAGCAGGAAGTGAAAAATGGGAAAATACCCGAACCTTAAACGATCTCCAATTACAGAACCCGAGGAAAATATGGAAACTGCCAGCCCTGCAATAGAAGTTAGCAAAACCATGGTAATCGCGAAAGTATCGGCGATAAAAGTTATCCCGAATGGAGCCTCCCAACTACCCGCCTGCACGGTTTGAGTTCCATTATTCCAGATATAAGCAAATACACCAATACTTACCGCAAGGTGAATAAGACTTCCCAGCATGCTAATTATTCGCTGCGTATTGATTTTCTTCCAGAAAAACATTAGCAGGATAGCCAATAATAATTGCAGCAGTAAAGGATATAATATTAATTGTTGTGTCATGAATCTTCGTCTGTTGCGTTCATTTCGTCCAGATCATCGGTTTTAACCACTTTATGCGCTCTTTTTACAAGAATAATGGCAAAAGATTGTAAACCAAAACTAATTACGATAGCAGTTAATATTAGAGCCTGCGGAACAGGATCTGCATAAGCTTCTAAAAAAACCTTGGATTCTTCAGGAATAATTGGAGGAGCCCCTCTGGTAATTCTCCCAAGAAGGAAAATTAAGAGGTTGGCACCATTACCTAAAAGAATAATTCCAATAATAAGCTTTACCAAACTTCTGCGTAGCATCATATAAATACCCGCGGCATATAGAATCCCAATAATTATCGCTATAAGAACTTCCATATATTAAGCTGATTCTGAAATTGTAAAAATTATTGTTAGCGTAACGCCAATCACTACAAGGTAGACCCCAATATCAAAAAATAAAGCTGAACCTACATTTCCAATCACGGGGAATGGTTCAGGAAACCATAGTCCGGTCATAAAAGCCTGGTCTATGAGTACAGGAGCCATCCCACTAAAAAAAGCGAGCGCTAGACCTATAGGCATCAAAAATCCGGGGTGAAACCGCAATAAACCTTTAGTGTTATCCAAACCATTGGCAAAAGCGTGCAGCACAAAAGCGATTGCAGCGATCAATCCGCCTACAAAACCACCGCCGGGCAAATAATGCCCACGTAATAAGATAAAAACAGAGAACACCAGCAGTAATGGCAAAAGATAATCGGAAGCTGTTCTTAATATTAAGGTTTTCATTTATATATATTTTAGAAAAAGACGGATTTTACCCCGACTTTAATGTTCTTTTATTGCGACCTGTCTGTACTTTTCAATCTCAATTTTAGCAATCCAAATACTCCAATAGCTGAAATAGACAATACCGCAATTTCCATAAGCGTATCTGTTCCCCTAAAATCTACCAGGATAACATTTACAACATTCTTTCCTTTCGCAAGGATATAGGCATTTTTGGCGTAAAAATCACCAACTTCAGTATTTGTAGGTTCAGCAAGGACCTGTAAGGCCAGCAAGCATATAACCGTTCCCAGCGCCAGGGACAAAACTCCGTCCCTAATTCGCATTTTATAATCTGAAAGGGTAAGATATTTTGGCAATCTATAAAGCACCAATACAAACAAAATAACCGTAAGGGTATCAATAGAAAACTGAGTCATTGCCAAATCTGGTGCACTGTAGAAAACAAAAATCAAACAGATAGCCAAGCCTACAACTCCCATTGCGGCAACTGCAGCAAGCCTGGATTTTGTAAATATGGTATAGAAAACTCCGGCAATTAATATAATTACCACCGCCAACTCGTAAGCGGTAACTTTAGAAAGCTGGGTATGATCTATCATTACCCTTGGGTTTCCAAACATAACGTAGCCTACTAAAACTACAAGAAACAACACAATGGTCGTTACATAATTTCTTAAATATCCATTTTGAAAAACATTAGTCCAGAATGCTGAAAATACACTGAAATAATGAGTTCCTTTTTCCATGATGCTTTTTGGAGAAATAAATTCCAGTTTTCCAATTCTGGTTTCCAGTTTTGCTGAAGGTTTCAGGAAGAAATATAGCAAAACTCCAACAGCAATAGTAATTGCACTTAATAGCAAAACAGTATTGAAACCGTGCCATAGCGCAAGATAATATTCTGAAGCATCTGCCCCTAAAGATGAAACCACCGGTTTTACCAGGGCCGATTCAATTAGCATAGGGAATATCCCAAAAACAATTCCTAGCACAGCAAGGATAATTGCCGGTGCCCACATTAGGAAATCAGGCGCTTTTACATCTTTATGCGCATCAGGAAGTTTACCTACAAAAGGTTTAATTCCTGCAACAAAACCTGCCCAAAGCAATAGTATTTTTGTTAGCACAATTGCAATTACGATTATTATTGTAAAAGTTTCAGCTTGGGTACTGGCTTCGTAAGTAAGTTCTTTTCCGAGGAAACCTACCGATGGCGGAATACCCGCACTGGAAATTGCTGCCAGAATACCGGCAATCGCTACCGGCATCATAATTTTTCTTAATCCGCTTAATTTAGTAACATCCCGCGTACCGGTTTGGTGGTCTATAATCCCTGTAACCAGGAATAAAGTAGCTTTATATAATGCGTGAACGATTATAAAAACCGAGGCGGCAAGGAAAGCATATTTAGTTCCCAGGCCAATAAGAAATACTAAAATACCTAAAGCTGAAATTGTAGAATAAGCAAGTATTCCTTTAAGATCTGTTCTAAAAAGTGCGTGTACTGCTGAATAAACCATGGTGATTCCACCAACGATTATTAAAGTGGTATTCCAAAATTCCTGGTCTCCCAGTACCGGCGTAAAACGCATAAGCAGGTAAATACCAGCCTTCACCATCGTTGCCGAGTGTAAATAGGTGGAAACCGGCGTTGGTGCTTTCATTGCTCCCGGCAACCAGAAATGAAAAGGAAATTGTGCCGATTTGGTAAATGCAGCAACAAAAATAAAGACTACCGCCAGGATATAATATTCGCTTCCGGCAATGGCCTCTTTCATACTTAGCATTTCAGAAATGCTGTAAGTGCCGCTAATACTACCCAGTAACAAAGCTCCTGCTAAAAGGGAAAATCCACCAAAACCGGTGATTCCCAATGCTGTTAAAGCTGACTTTCGAGAAGCCGGATTTGTATTATTAAACCCAATTAAGAAAAATGAACTTATACTGGTTAATTCCCAAAAAACGAAAAGTGAAATAAGATTGTCTGAAAGTACCAGCCCAAGCATTGCCGCCATAAATAAACTCAGGTATCCGTAGAATCGGTCAAGATACTTGTGCCCTCTAAGGTATGATGCTGTATAGGCGAAAACCAGGAAACCAATCCCGGTGATCATTAATGAAAAAAGAAGGGAGAGACCATCCAGTTTAAAACTAAGGTCAACTCCAAATGCCGGAACCCATTGGTAGGTTTTACTAATTATTTCTCCCGAACTTATTTGCGGAATAAAACTCGCAAAATAAGCAAAAAGTCCCGCGGGAATAAGCGCTGAAAGAATCGCCAATTTCCCCCTGAAGAACTTTCCGGTAAAAACCAGAAATATTGCGAATAAAAAACCTAAAAGTATTGCTGCTAGCATATATTTTCTCTCAAAAAGTCCGTTCCCCGCAAATATAAGAGTTATTATTTAAGTTTTGCAGCCTAATCCTTACTTAAGCACCAGAAGGTTCCCGATTTAAAAGCTTCCTATTTTTAAGCATTTTAAAAAGCCTGTTTCTTAGCAAATTTCTTAAAATGCTGAAATTAATCCATCCTTTTTAAATTATAAAATTATTGTTTTTCAATAATTTAATTTAAGTTTGTTATTGATAAACGATAATTATAATTTTATGAAGCCACCATTATTTCTAAAAAGGGTTTTAGACCTATGTCTCTTTTTTATTCTTTTTACGCTATTAGTTTCTATAGCAGCCAGTATTATTAATGCCGTAAGTCAGGAAGATTTAGTACCTGTAAGTGTGAATGGAGAAAGAATTGAAATATATACAACATCTGTAATTATCGTAATACTTCTAGGCATTTTAAAATCTTGTTTGTTCATATTTATCGTTTACGTTTTAAGAAATCTTATAAAGAGCTTTTTTAAAGATACCTTATTTACACGTTTTCAAATTAATGCATTAAATATTACCGGTCAATTAATTATTTTGGCAACCTTTTTTACTCCCCTAATAAATTTTATTTCCAATTTAATTTTAAAGAGTAAAGCGAGAATAAGCTTTGAAGTAGAACTGTCTATGAACTCTTTTTGGTTCACCCTGGCTATTGGATTATTTTTCATTCTTCTAAGCAGAGTTTTTCAGCAGGCAAAAAATATTAAAGAAGAAAACGAATTAACCGTTTAAACTCCTAATTATGAAATGGCACTTAAATATCCTATTACTAATCATTAATCTTTCCATTATTGGGATTATCATTTTAGGTATTATTATCTCTTTTGATTTAGCATCATCGATAACAAATCCAGAAACCTCATTCTCAGAAAAAATTAAATTAGATTATTTTCAGGATGCAAAAGATACCTCTTCGGAAATTGTCGCCTATGTTTTCATTGCAATTTACTTAGCGCTACATCTTTTTCTTTTGACAAAATTTGTATCGACCAATATATCAATCAAAGCATTATTAAAACGAGGTTTAATTTATAAAAATCAAAATAAGGATTTAAGAAATATAGGATCTGGATTTATTCTTTTTGCAAAATTAAAATACTCGCTTTTAATGATATCTGGTGTATTTTTCTATAATGACATCACCGTTTTGATCGACGCATTACCGCAATTTTTACTTTTTTATGTTCTGGGTAAGATCTTATTAATGATTTCTCTTATTAGCGCAGAGGGCGAGCTTATCAAACAAGAAAACGAACTAACCGTTTAGTTATGCCAATCAACATCAACCTGGATAAAATTCTGGAAGAACGCGGGATGAAAAGCAATGAACTGGCTGAAAAAATCGGGATTACCACGGCAAACCTTTCCATTTTAAAAACAGGCAAGGCAAAAGCGGTTAGATTTTCTACTTTAGAGGCTATTTGCGAAGCTTTAGAATGCCAGCCAGGAGATATTCTAGAATATACCGAAAACTAAAAAAGCCGGGCACTTGCCCGGCTTTTTCTATATTTAATTTCCTAAGATTAATCAGCTAAAATAATAGCTTTATTATCTTTCATTTCTAAAACTCCACCTTTTATAGTATAATAAAGAATATTACTATTCCCTTTGTCTTTCCTAAAATCTTCAGAAAGCTCATCGTCTAATTCCTTATTAGAGGCGGCAAGTTGAATTTTAACTTCCCCTTCAACCAATGTAGAAACTATAGGCGCGTGATTGTTCAGCATTTGGAATTCACCGTCGTTTCCGGGAACTTTTACTGCATCAACATCAGCTTTAAAAACTACAGCTTCAGGAGTTACTATTTCTAAGTACATATTTTTTAGTTTGCGTTCACAATTTTCAGCAAAATATTTACTGAATACTGCTCACTGACCACTGTTTACTTTTTAATTAGTCTTCTTCAGCCAACATTTTCTCTCCGGCCTCGATCGCATCCTCTATAGTTCCTTTAAGGTTAAAGGCAGATTCTGGAAGATGATCTAATTCTCCATCCATAATCATATTAAATCCTTTAATGGTATCTTTAATATCAACCAAAACTCCTTTTAAACCGGTAAACTGCTCGGCCACGTGGAAAGGTTGAGAAAGGAAACGTTGCACACGTCTTGCCCGAGATACAGCAAGCTTATCTTCTTCAGAAAGCTCTTCCATACCAAGAATAGCAATAATATCCTGCAACTCTTTATAACGCTGTAAAAGCTCTTTTACTCGTTGTGCACACTTATAATGATCGTCACCTAAAATATCGGCAGTAAGAATTCTTGAAGTAGATTCTAATGGATCTACCGCAGGATAAATACCAAGCTCAGCAATTTTACGTGAAAGTACTGTTGTTGCATCCAGGTGGGCAAATGTTGTTGCCGGCGCCGGGTCAGTAAGGTCATCTGCAGGTACGTAAACCGCCTGTACAGATGTAATAGATCCGTTTTTAGTTGAAGTAATACGCTCCTGCATCGCACCCATCTCTGTCGCCAAAGTTGGTTGATAACCTACCGCAGATGGCATACGCCCTAGAAGTGCAGATACCTCAGAACCTGCCTGAGTAAAACGGAAAATGTTATCTACGAAGAAAAGAACATCTTTCCCCTGGCCTTCTCCAGCTCCATCACGGAAATATTCCGCAATTGTAAGTCCAGAAAGTGCTACTCGAGCACGTGCTCCAGGTGGTTCGTTCATTTGCCCGAAAACGAAAGTTGCTTTAGAATCTAACATAGCAGTTTTATCTACTTTTTTAAGATCCCAACCGCCTTCTTCCATAGATTCAGAAAAAGCGTCTCCATATTTTATAATACCAGATTCAAGCATTTCTCGAAGAAGGTCATTTCCTTCACGAGTACGCTCTCCTACTCCGGCAAATACCGAAAGACCACCGTGGCCTTTAGCGATATTGTTAATTAATTCCTGTATAAGTACTGTTTTACCAACACCGGCACCACCAAAAAGACCAATTTTACCACCTTTTGCATAAGGCTCAATAAGGTCAATTACTTTAATCCCGGTAAATAAAACTTCTGTAGAAACAGATAGGTCTTCAAATTTTGGTGCTTCCCTGTGGATAGACATTCCATCTTTTCCGGCCTTAGGCAGATTCCCAAGCCCGTCAATAGCATCTCCTACTACGTTAAACAAACGGCCATATACATCTTTACCAATTGGCATTTGTATAGGCGACCCTGTTGCTACCACTTCAACTCCACGGCTTAAACCATCAGTAGAATCCATAGAAACGGTTCTTACTGTTTCTTCACCAATGTGTGATTGCACCTCTAAAACTAAAATGGAACCATCTTTTCTGGTGATTTCCAAAGAATCGTAGATTTTTGGCAATTCAGCATTCTCTGAGTCGAACACAACATCAACTACAGGGCCAATAATTTGGGCAACTTTACCTGTTACTTTAGACATTATTTAATTCTTTAATGTTTTCGTATTTAAAATATCTGAAAAACTCAATGTTATAATTCACAATGTGTTAAAATCATACAAAGGTATTTTCAGGCTGCAAAGATAGTTTTTTCTAAATAAAATCATACCTCTCTTAAAATAACTTTTTTGAAGCTTATTAAAGCCGGCAAAAATTCATCTAAAAGTATTATTTTAAAAAGAAAAGATCCCTCTTGAAAAAATTCAAAAGGGATCTTTGTAATCTTAATTATTTATTCTGAAAGTTTACTCAACCGTAACAGATTTAGCCAAATTCCTTGGTTGATCTACATTCTTTCCAAGCAATACCGCAATATGGTATGACAATAACTGAAGCGGAATAGTAGTTAGAAGCGGCGTTAGCGGCTCTAAAGTTTCTGGCACTTCAATCACGTGATCGGCAAGATCCCTCACTTCTTCATCACCTTCAGTAACAATAGCGATGATTTTACCTTTTCTAGATTTAATTTCCTGAATGTTACTCACTACTTTTTCGTAATGGCCTCTCTTGGTTGCAATAACCACCACCGGCATTTCTTCATCGATAAGCGCAATTGGACCGTGTTTCATCTCTGCAGCAGGATACCCTTCAGCGTGAATATAGGAAATCTCTTTAAGTTTAAGCGCTCCTTCTAAGGCTACCGGGAAGTTAAACCCTCTACCTAAATAAAGGCAATTCCTGGCATCTTTATAAATATCGGCGATCATTTTTATGTGTTCATCACCTTTTAATGCTTTCTCTATTTTTGCAGGAATACGTTCCATTTCCTGCAAATAGGTCATAAACTCTGTATGAGAGATCGTACCGTTTTGTTTTGCAAGTTTAAGAGCCATTAAAGTAAGCACCGTAATTTGAGTAGTAAAGGCTTTTGTTGAAGCCACCCCAATTTCGGGCCCGGCGTGAGTATAAGCACCCGCATGAGTTTCTCTTGAGATTGAAGAACCAACCACATTACAAACTCCAAAAGCGAAAGCTCCTTTTTCTTTAGCTAATTTTATAGCCGCCATGGTATCGGCAGTTTCTCCACTCTGGGAGATAGCTATAATTACATCTTTTTCTGAAATAATAGGATTACGATACCTAAACTCTGAAGCATATTCTACTTCAACAGGAATTCTCGCAAGCTCCTCAAAAATATATTCAGCAACCAAACCGGCGTGCCAGCTGGTTCCACAAGCAACAATAAGGATTCGTTTTGCATTGGCAATACGCTCCAGGTTATCGTCTACCCCGGCCATTCTAATTAAACCTTCGTCGGCCAACATTCTACCGCGATAAGTATCTTTAATTGCAGTAGGTTGTTCGTGAATCTCCTTAAGCATAAAATGCTCATATCCACCTTTTTCAATTTGCTCAAGATTAAGCTGAAGCTCCTGAATATAAGGATCTACCAAAGTATCATCCTGAATTTTCCTAACCCTAACTTCTTTACCTCTTCGCACCACTGCCATTTCACCATCTTCCAGGTAAATTGCATTGTTGGTGTATTCTATAAACGGAGATGCATCTGAAGCGATAAAGAATTCATCTTCTCCAACGCCAATAGCTAAAGGGCTACCTAAACGCGCTACTACGATCTCGTCTGGCTTGGTTTTATTGTAAACCGCGATCGCATATGCCCCAACAGTTTGATTCAAAGCAATTTGAACTGCTTTCCCAAGTTTAACACCTTCGTTAATAATTACATCTTCTATAAGATTTACTAAAACTTCAGTATCGGTATCACTTTCAAAAGTATAACCACGAGTTTTCAGCTCTTTTTTAAGTGCATCGTAATTTTCGATAATTCCATTGTGAATTATTACAATATCACCAGAATTAGAATAATGAGGGTGACTGTTTACATCGTTTGGAACCCCGTGGGTTGCCCAACGTGTATGACCAATCGCCACATTCCCGTTGGTAGTAATAGTATTTTCAAGTTTCTCTTTTAGATCAGCAACTTTACCCTGTGTTTTACACATTTTGAGTTCATTACCGTCATAAAGGGCAATCCCTGCACTATCATATCCACGATATTCAAGTCTCTGGAGTCCTTTAAGGACAACGGGATATGCATCCCTATGCCCAATATATCCTACAATTCCGCACATAGTATATTGGTATTATTTAATTAATCTCTGTATAATAAATTCTAAGCTTTAATCGCTTTTCTTCGTCATTTGAAAGGTTTCCGTGCAAAACGGTTCCTTGCGGGGTCACCACACCCATTACGGGATAAAACTCTACATCTTCAGTATTTCTAACAGCCGCATTATTGGTAATGTTTATATTTTGCGTAACAGCCAAACCTAACCTTACATTTTCGGTTTCATTTTCAATAATATTATTAACGTGCTGAGTTACATTTAGTTTATAACGTATTCCATTGCCATCTTCATCTCTTTCTAAAGGAGTGGAGAAGGAAGAAAGTGAGGTAGCCGGATTATTCTCATTCCCGTCCTGAACAAAATTCAAAGCGAAATTATAATCGGCAATAATTCTATTATTATCTAAATCGTAAAGATAAATTCGTGTTGGTTCATTAATTTCACTAGCGAAATCCTGATCTACATAAAAGCTAAGATTAGCTTCATTAATAAGCCAGTTGTTTTCTCTAAAAGCCTCTATTTGCGCTTCACTTTCAAAAAGTTCTATAATAGTCATAGTGCCTTCCCCTCCATTAAGGAAAAGTTTTTCTGCACCGGTATCTTCGCTAGATTCCTCAATAGCCTGTAACACATCTCCTGGGTATTCTCCTTCAAATGTATTTACAATAGTGCTTCCAAAATTCAATTGGTAGTTTCTGGGGCTTCTTACTGTTTCAGTGCCACCATTATCTGTACTTGTTTCAACCTCGGTGGTGTAAAAAAGCTCTATCCCGGCATCTGAATCCTGCAGATTAAAGAAGATCATTGTACCATCCTCTGCCGTTGGTTCAGCTTTAATGAACATTCCGCGTAAGTAATTTTTAAAATTATTGTTATTACTAAGTACGCTGGAACCTTCTTTCGCTATAATTTTCTCCTGAAAATAATCTACCGGAAGTTTAACTCTTAAAGCAGGCCCTGAAGTAATCGTGTCCTGCTGACCTTCTGCATTTTCTTCATAAGAAACAATAGCTCTTGGCGAGGGTATAAAATTATCATTTTCATAAATCACATCCCCAACAAGGTTTTGCTCAAATAGGTCTTGTTGGTCTGAATAATATTTTTGGCGTTCCTGAAAATCTGCTTCAGGATCCAGATCATTTAGATAATAATTAGATTCCTGTACAGAGATTTTAATTGGGGTATTTCCATAAATCGAATCTAAAACGTACTCTATATTTCCGTCTGTATCTAATTCTCCTTCTGTACTAAAGTAAGGAATGGTTAACACCACGCTATCAAGCTCTGGCTCCACCCCAAAAGTAGGATTATTGGTAGGCAAAGAAACCTGGCTAAGTATACTTGCCGTAGTTTGTCCGTAAATTGAGTGATTAAAAACACCCAGCAAATGGTTACCCAAATTATTTGTTTGTACTGAATTGATCTTTTTACTGTAAGCAGTCACCTCAACTTCCTCTAATTCAAGATTACTCGGGTTTTCGATAATTTCACCGCCAACGGTACTATACTCATCATCACATGCCACAAAAGCAAAAACAACAACAAATAAAGTTGCTGTTTTATACATCATTCTCATTAAATTCATTCGATAAAAATTTCTATTCAGATAAAACTTCGTTAGTATAAAAATCCTGGTAAGCCTGGCTAAACTCTTCCCTGTTCTTATAAGGAAGTAGCGGCTTATTAAGCCTACTTAGGTATTTAGAAAGATCTTCAGGAATATTTTCACCCGCGGTGATTATCGCATCTGAATGATCTGCTGCAAGCTTCATTAAATTAACAAAGTTTGGGGTTTTTAGATGTTTTATATCTTCTTTTTCCATCCCATCATACAAAACTTTCTCCTGCATATCTTCATCTAACGTTCCTTCGAAGTCTTGATTGTATACAGAAGTAACAATTTTCGCGCCACTAAATAACGGCTCGTTACCATAATATCTTCTAAGGTATAGCGGCAGCAAAGATGCCAGCCAGCCATGAACGTGAATAATATCGGGAGACCAGTTTAATTTCTTAACGGTTTCTATTACTCCTTTGGCAAAAAAGATGGCTCGTTCGTCGTTATCGTCAAACATATTGCCTTCTTCATCGGTAAGAGTAGCTTTTCTTTTAAAATAATCTTCGTTATCTATAAAGTAAACCTGCATTCTTTCCTTTGGGATCGAAGCCACTTTAATTATTAACGGCATATCCAGGTCATTAATCACCAAATTCATCCCCGAGAGCCTTATCACTTCGTGCAGCTGGTGGCGACGTTCGTTGATGTTACCAAACCGGGGCATAAAAATTCTAATTTGCCCTCCAATATTATTTACCATTTTTGCGGCTTCAAAAGACGTGGATGATATTTCAGTTTCAGGCAGGTAAGGAATAACTTCAGATGATACGTACAATATCCTCTTATCTTTCATAAATTGATTGCTTTAATTGCGATTGCGAACAAAAAACACGCAAAATTACAAAAATTTATGCAGATTGCTGGTAATATATTAAGTTTGCACGCTGTTAATTTTATAATAAAATGCAGGTTTTCAAAGAAAAAACCCCTTTAAAAGCGGCCATTAATGCCGAAAAATCCAAAGCCAAAATCATTGGCTTAGTCCCTACAATGGGTGCTCTACACCACGGGCATTTATCTTTAGTAAAACAGGCTTTACAAAGTTGTGACCGGGTGATTATCAGCATCTTTGTTAACCCAACTCAATTTGACAATCCTGCAGATCTTGAGAAATATCCGCGCACTTTAGATGAAGACATTAAGCTCCTTGAAGAGGCCAGTGACCACCTCTGGATTTTTGCTCCCACAGCTAACGAATTATATGGTGAAAATATAAGTTCTGAACAGTTTAATTTTGACGGTTTGGAGCAGGTAATGGAGGGAAAATACCGAAACGGACATTTTGACGGGGTAGGAACAATTGTAAAAAGACTATTTACAATAGTAGAGCCACACAAAGCTTTTTTTGGGGAAAAAGATTTTCAGCAATTACAAATTGTTAGAAAATTAACCGAAAAAGCAGAGCTTCCGGTAAAAATTATTGGCTGTCCCATTTTACGGGAAGATAATGGTTTGGCAAGAAGTTCACGCAATGAAAGATTAGATAAAGAGCAACGGGAAGAAGCTTCGTTTATTTACCAGACCCTTCTTAAAACCAGGGAACTATTTGGCACAAAAAGTGCAGATTATATACATAACTGGGTAGAAGAACAATTTAAAAATCATCCCGTTCTCGAATTGGAATATTTTGAAATTGCAAATACCCAAACTTTAAAAAAAATTAACCGAAAAAGAAAAGGTCATAATTACCGCGCTTTTATAGCGGCTTATGCCGGCGATATTAGGCTTATAGATAATATCGCTTTAAACAACGAAGAATAATCTATGCAAGTTCACGTAGTAAAATCAAAAATTCATAGAGTAAAAGTTACAGGCGCCGATCTAAATTATATTGGAAGCATTACTATAGATGAAGATCTTATGGAAGCTGCAAATATTATTGAAGGCGAAAAAGTTCAAATTGTAAATAATAACAATGGTGAACGTTTAGAAACTTACGTAATTCCCGGGCCAAGAAATTCTGGCGAAATTACCTTGAACGGCGCTGCAGCAAGAAAAGTGGCTAAAGGCGATATTTTAATTCTTATCGCGTATGCGATTATGGATTTTGAAGAAGCGAAAGCTTTTAAACCCTCCCTGGTTTTTCCAAACGAAGAAACCAATCTCTTGAGTTAATCAGGTGAAAAAAAAGATAATTAAAATACTTAAAATCGTACTCCCATTATTATTGGGAGTTTTTTTAATCTGGTATTCTCTTAAAAGTGCCACCCCACAGGAACGGCAGGAATTATGGGAAAATATTTCAACGGCCAATCCTTGGTTTCTACTACTCTCTATGCTTTTTGGAGGCCTTTCTCACCTCTCCAGGGCATATAGGTGGAAATTCATGCTGGAACCCCTGGGCTACAAACCCAAATTAGCCAACAGTTTTATGGCGGTAATGGCCGGCTACCTGGCTAACTTTGGAATTCCAAGATCTGGTGAGGTGCTTAGAGCCGCCAGCCTTTCTTCTTATGAAAAAGTTCCTTTTGAAAAAGCTTTCGGGACCATTATTTCTGAAAGAATAGCCGATGTTATCGTGATGCTTAGCATTACAGCCATCACTTTATTTCTCCAAACCGAACACCTTCTCGCTTATTTTAGAGCTAACGAAATCAATCCGTTATTTAGCGTGGGAATTCTTTTAGCCCTGGTATTGTTAGGAGTTCTAGGACTTCAAATTATTAAAAGATCTAAACTTCCGTTCCTTGTACGCATTAAGAAAATGGCTTATGGGCTTTTAGAAGGAATGCGCAGTATTCTAAAAATGAAACAAAAATGGGCTTTTATCTTTCATACCCTTTTCATTTGGTTCATGTATATTTTAATGTTTTATGTTATTGTATTTTCAATACCAGGATTAGGAAATACTGAATTTTCAATAATCATGGCTGCTTTTGTAGTAGGTTCTTTTGCCATTTCTGCAACAAATGGCGGAATTGGCGTTTATCCTGTAGCTATTGGCGCAATTCTGATGCTTTTTGGCATTTCCAAACAAAGTGGTGAAGCATTTGGCTGGCTCACCTGGGGCACGCAAACCTTAATGGTGCTCATCTTAGGCGGATTATCCTTTATATTTCTTCCCATTTTCAACCGTCAAAAATAATATATATCTTGTGTAGGTTAAACAAAACCTAACACCTATGGTAAAAAAATTACTCATTTTTGTGCTGCTAGTGGCGCCGCTACTAAGCTCAGCACAAACTCTTTACGAAACGATTTCTTCCGAAAAGCTCGGTGAAACAAGAGAAATCAAGATTCAACTCCCACGAAACTACGAGGAAAATACCGAAAAAACATATCCGGTAATTCTTGTGTTAGATGGTGACTACCTGTTTGAGCCTATGGCAGGTAATGTAGACTATGCTTCCTACTGGGAAGATGCGCCCGAAATGATTGTGGTTGGCGTTAACCAAAGCAAAACCCGTATGGACGATGCTTATTATGACGAGCGAAATTTTCTTCCGGCAGATAAAGGCGCAGCCTTTTTTGAATTCCTGGGAATGGAACTTATGCAGCACCTGGATAATAAATATCGAACTGCAGATTTCAGGGTAATTGCCGGCCACGATTATACCGCAAATTTTATCAATTATTATTTACTAAAACCCGATCCTATTTTTGATGGCTATATCAATCTTAGCCCAGATTTAGCGCCTCCAATGGCAGATCGCATCAGCAGCAATTTAGCTAAATCTGAAACTAAAAAATGGATTTACCTGGCTACGGGAACATCAGATATTCCACAATTAAAAAAGGGAATTGAAGATCTGAACTCCCAGCTTGCGGCAATAGAAAACGATTTGGTAACTTATAAGTTCGATAATTTTGATAACGCCACGCACTATTCACTGGTAGGAAAAGCAATACCCTCTGCCTTAGAAAGCATGTTTAGCGTATATCGCCCTATTAGTCAAAAAGATTATAACGAACTTTTATTGCAAACTTCGGTATCTTCTGTTGAGTTTTTAACTGATAAATATGAGAGCATTAATGAGCTTTTTAATATTCAGAAAAAAATAAGATTAGAAGATTTTATGGCTGTTCATAACGCGATTGAAAAAACAAGACGCTGGGACGATTATAAAGGTTTAAGCGATTTAGCTTATGAAAATTACCCGGGCACTATGCTAGGCACTTATTTTGAAGCCCGCTATGAAGAAGAAACCGGCAATCCTAAAAAAGCAATGCGTACCTACCAAAATGCCTACGGACAGGAAAAAATCGCATTTCTAAATACCGATTTTATGCTGGCTAAAGCCGATGCAATTAAAAAAGATTTCGGTTATTAGCGGGAAAAATTAAAGCTAAATGGCCAAGGTTAAATCAACGTTTTATTGCCAGAATTGTGGGAGTCAATATTCTAAATGGCAGGGCAAATGCAGCTCTTGCGGCGAATGGAACACCATTGCCGAAGAAATTGTAGAAAAACCTGACAAAAAAGACTGGAAATCTCCTAGCGAAAGGGAAGCAAAACGAACTGCCAAACCTTTAAAAATAGCTGAAATTGAAAACAGCCCCCAAAACCGATGGAATACCGGTAACAATGAACTGGACCGGGTTTTAGGCGGCGGACTTGTACCTGGATCGCTCACCCTACTGGGCGGTGAACCGGGCATAGGAAAAAGTACACTTCTCCTTCAAATTTCACTTCAATTAAACTACAAAGTTTTATACGTTTCGGGCGAAGAAAGTCAGCAGCAAATAAAGATGCGGGCAGAACGCATCAATCCCGTTGCCGCCAATTGCTATATCCTTACCGAAACAAAAACTCAAAATATCTTCAGGCAAATTGAAGCTATTGAGCCCGAAGTAATTATTATAGACTCTATACAAACCCTACACAGTGATTATATTGAAAGTGCGCCGGGCAGTATTTCGCAAATTAGAGAGTGTACCGCAGAACTCATTAAATTCGCCAAAGAAACTAACACTCCGGTTATTTTAATTGGCCATATTACCAAAGAGGGAAGCATCGCCGGCCCAAAAGTGCTGGAGCATATGGTAGACACCGTTTTGCAGTTTGAAGGCGATAGAAACCACGTATATCGAATTCTTAGAGCTCATAAAAATCGTTTTGGTTCTACTCACGAGCTGGGAATTTATGAAATGCAAGGCAGCGGCTTACGGGAAGTAAGCAATCCTTCTGAAATTTTAATTTCCAAGAATGACGAAGATCTTAGCGGAACAGCAATTTCAGCGACTCTAGAAGGAATGCGACCGCTTATGATAGAAATCCAGGCCCTGGTGAGCACGGCAGTTTACGGAACTCCGCAACGTTCCGCCACCGGTTATAATGTAAAAAGACTGAATATGCTTTTGGCGGTTCTAGAAAAACGAGCCGGTTTTAGATTGGGCGCCAAAGATGTTTTTCTAAATATTACGGGAGGAATTAGTGTAGACGACCCTGCGATAGACCTGGCTGTAATCGCTGCGATCTTATCTTCTAACGAAGATATCTCTATTCCAAAAGATATCTGTTTTGCCGCCGAAGTTGGCCTTGCTGGTGAAATTAGGCCTGTGACCCGCGTGGAACAGCGTATTATTGAAGCCGAAAAACTTGGTTTTGCTTCAATCCTGGTTTCCAAGCAAAGCAAGATCCCAAAAAGCAACTTCAATATTAATGTGGTGAAAGTGGCAAAAATTGAAGATGTGGTAAGCCATTTGTTTGGGTAATTTGGAAACTGAAAGGTTTATAACCAGCTTCTTAATCTGGCATAATTACTGCTCTAAATTGCACGGAAACGCAAGACTATGAAGCAGATTAAAGTTTTAAGCTTATTCTTAATTTTAATAATTTCGGGATGTTCGCAAGTAAATAAAGCAACCGATTTTATCACCAATCCTACTGCCAAAGAAAAATATAAGCGTGATCTTAAAGTTTCAGATGAATTATTCTCCATCTGGGAGAATTCTGTAGAAATCGCTTTTCAGGATAGTGTAAGTGTAAACCTTCCTTACGCCGAAACCGGTAAATTCTTTCCTAGAAATTTCTCAGTTTATTCTTATGAAATTGAGCTTCAACCGGGAGAAGTTTTTAATGTAGAAGTCGAAACCGACTCTATAAAACAATTGGTTTTTATTGAACTTTTTGAAAAAACGAGTGATTCTACAAACCTATTTGAAAAAGTCAAATCTTCAGATTTTCAAAAGAAGAATTTAAGCTTTGAAGCCGATAAAAAAGCAAACTACAAATTAGTCATCCAACCTGAAATAGAAGCCTATACAGCATTTACATTTAAAATGAAAAAAAATCCAGCTTATTTATTTCCAGTAGCTTCCGGAGTTAACGCAAGTGTACAAAGCTATTGGGGAGACAATCGCGATGGTGGCGCAAGAAGCCACGAAGGTATCGATATTTTTTCAAAAAGAGGAACACCTGTGGTAGCGGCTACAAACGGCAGTATTGGCTACACCGGCGAAAAAGGCCTTGGCGGCAAACAGGTTTGGCTACGAGACCGAAAACGCAATCAGTCGCTTTATTATGCGCATTTAGATAGTATTGCAAATGTTAGCGGAAATGTAAAAAGAGGGGACACTTTAGGTTTTGTGGGCAATACGGGAAATGCCAGGACTACGCCGCCACACCTGCATTTTGGTATTTACAAAAGTTACCGCGGTGCGATAAATCCCTTGCATTTTGTTTACCAAACCAATGTATTGGAAACCGAACCTGAGAAATTAGATAGTATTCCACACAAATTGATCGTACAGAATACCAGAGCCAATCTCAGAAACAAGCCAACAACTTCTAATTCAACAATTTTAAGCACGTCTGAAACACAGGATACCCTTCAATTTCTAGGAAAAACTAACGAGTGGTTTCACGTTAGAACTTCACAGAATAAAGCTTCTTTTATCCATCAAAGTTTGGTTACACCAATAGCCCCCTAACCCCCGAAGGGGGAATTAATCAGATTTTTAAGGCGCAGGATTAGGGTAAGTTTCGTGAACTTTATTGATCTCTTCTAAAACTTCTTCTGAAAGCTTTACCTCTATACTACCAATATTTTCTTCTAATTGTTTAATGGAAGTTGCGCCAATAATATTACTGGTCACAAACGGACGCGTATTTACAAAAGCAAGGGACATTTGCGCGAAATTCAAATTATACTTTTTAGCAATTTCTGCATAAGCTTTGGTGGCTTTTACGGCCTGCTCATTTGAATATCTTTTATACTGTGGAAACAAACCTAATCTTGAATTTTCCTGAATTCCGTCTAAATGTTTTCCGCTTAAAGTTCCCATTCCTAATGGGGAATAAGGAAATAAACCCACATTTTCACGATGAAGAATTTCAGTTAAGCCAATTTCATCTTTTCTATTCAATAAATTATACGGGTTTTGTACCGTGATCATTTTTGGAAGATCGTGCTTTCTGCTTTCTTCCAGAAAACGGGAAAGTCCGTAAGGCGTTTCATTAGACAAACCAACCTGCCTTATTTTTCCTTCTTTTACAAACTCATTTAAAGTTTGAAGAACTTCCTGGAAATTTTCTTCCCATTTTTCATTTTCATCATGCTCATAACCTAATTTCCCAAAGAAATTGGTATTTCTTTCCGGCCAGTGAAGTTGATAAAGATCTATATAATCTGTTTGTAATCTTTTTAAACTTTTGTGTAAAGCATCCGTTACAGCTTCCTTAGAAAAACCAAGATTATCCCGAATATGCTCCATAGAATTTCCGGGACCAACCACTTTAGAAGTCAGGATTACATCTTCCCTCTTTCCCGATTTTTTAAACCAGGAACCAATAATTTTTTCGGTACTACCCTGGGTTTCGGCTTTTCCGGGTATAGAATACATCTCGGCCGTGTCAAGGAAATTTACGCCTTTTTCAAGGGCAAATTCAATTTGCTCGTGGCCTTCGGCTTCTGTATTCTGTTCGCCCCAGGTCATTGTTCCCAGGCAAATTTTACTAACTTTTATATCGGTGTTAGGGAGTGTGGTATATTTCATTTATTGTATTTCTGAATCGTTCTTATTCTTCATTCAGCAATTTAGTAACCTCATCTAATTTTGGTGTTAAAATCACCTCAATTCTTCGGTTTTTTGCTTTTCCTTCAGCAGTTTCATTTGTTGCAATTGGTTCATATTCCCCACGCCCGGCCGCGGTTAAATTCTGCGGATCTATATTATTATTTTCTTTCAAAATTTGAACTATTGAAGTCGCTCTTTTGGTTGAAAGATCCCAGTTATCATTTAAAGGTCCACTTCCGCCATAAGGTACATTATCGGTATGTCCTTCAATTAAAACTGCTATATCGGGATTTTCTGCTAAAACCTGACCTAATTGTTGCACGGCCTGTCTTCCTTCAGCATTTACAGCCCAACTTCCAGAGCTAAATAATAATTTATTCTCCATAGAAACATACACCTTCCCGTCGCGCTGCTCTACAGTTAAACCTTTACCTTCAAAATTGGTTAAAGCTTTTGAAATTGCATCTTTTAATGCATTCATTTTAGCATCTTTGGCCGCAATTAATTCTTCCAGTTCGTTTACCCTTCTGGAACGTGCATCAAGATCACGTTGTAATTTATCTAACCTTGTTTGCTCCTTTACCAACGCCTGTTCTTTTTCTTCTAATTCCGCTAGAAGTTGACGGTTTTGCCGCGAATTTTCCGCAATCGCTGCGGAGCTGTTTTCTTCCAAGGCATCGTAAGAATTTTTAAGAGTTGCATAGTTTTTTTTAGAGCTTTCCAACTCATCTTTTAGTCGATCCCTTTCAGCAGTAGCTGCAGCATAATCCTTTTTTAATGCTGAATATTCTTCATCCAAATTTCGATATTTATCGAGTTCAGATTGTGTATTTCGGTTTTCGCGTTTTAAATCGGCGTGCCTACCTTCGAGTTCTTCATATTTTTTTGAAGACACACAGGAGGTCATAATAAGAACTGCTGAAACTGCTAAAACAAGTATTTTTTTCATTTTTATAATTTTAAGTTCAAATATCTTCTAATTTACCGTCATTGCGAGCCCAATAATTATCGGTAGAAGCAATCTGCAACTTGGTAGAGATTATTTCACTTCGTTCGTAATGACGTTCTTTCTAAAAATCTGATTCTAATTCCACCAAAACAGGACAGTGATCGCTGTGTTTGGCTTCGGGTAATATAACGGCTCTTTTTAGTTTTTCTTGTAATGGCTCTGCCACTAAATTATAATCTATACGCCAGCCTTTGTTGTTGGCGCGGGCATTTGCACGGTAGCTCCACCACGAATAATTATCACCTTCTTCATTAAAATGCCTAAAGGAATCTATAAAGCCACTTTTCATAAAATTATCTATCCACTCGCGCTCTACAGGCAAGAAACCTGATACATTTTTTAAGCGCACAGGATCGTGAATATCTATAGCCTGGTGGCAAATATTATAATCTCCGCAAATTATTAAATTGGGGAAATCCTGTTTTAACTCATTTACATAGTGCTGAAAATCGTCCATAAACTGGAGTTTATGCTCCAAACGGGCAATATTTGTTCCCGAGGGTAAATACAAACTTAAAATTGAAAAATCTTCAAAATCGGCACGAATGGTTCTCCCTTCAAAGTCCATATAATCTATACCGGTGCCATATTCAATATGCAGCGGTTTATGCTTACTTAAAATTGCCACGCCGCTGTAACCCTTTTTTTGAGCGGGATACCAGTAATGATAAGGATAGCCGGCTTCTTTAAAATCGTCGAGATCTAATTGCTCAGGATTTGCTTTTATCTCCTGTAAACAAACCACATCTGGATTTGCCTGTTGCACCCAATCTAAAAAGCCTTTTCTAACGGCAGCTCTAATTCCGTTTACGTTATAGGAAATAATCTTCATTTAAGTCAATTTTCCTCAAAAATAAGGCTAAATGCAAGATTTACAAGCTGGATTGTGGAAATTCCAGTAGCTTTTTGGCCTGTTGAAGATGTCGCTCTTCGTGAGCAAGAATAATTTTAAAAGCAGCATCAAGTTTATAGACAATTTTAGGATTTGCAGGAGAAGAAATTACTGCGTTTTGCTCCAGTAAGTCTTCAGAATCTAAGATTTTCTCTTTTAATTTCTCCTGGTGTTCTACAAATCTTTTTAGAATATCTCCTGAAGCTTTATTTTCAGAAGGTTTCCAAATTGAAAAGGTTTTAGTTTTTTTAGAAGTATCAGGTTGTACCGATTTTAAAATTACTTTTCCGAAGAAATTTACTAAAAAACCCAATTTTGCCGTAAATGGTTTTTTATGATTTTTATTTCTAAGCCTATCAATCACGGGGAAATAAGACTCATTTATTAATATTAAATGCTCTAAATTTTGGGCAATACTCCAGGTCTCGGCATCTGGTTTCTTGTGAATTTGGCTTTCACTGAGCTCTCCAAATGTCTTTTTAAACTTATGGGTAAGTTCATCAAGCCTGTGTGTAAATTCTTGAGTATACACCTTTAAAATTATGATTTAAGTCTATTCTACTATAAAGCGTTTTACTTTTCCTACTTCGCGCGTTCCCATTCTTACTAAATAAACCCCTCGTGCTGCGTAAGACATATCAAGCTCATAAACATAGCCTGTACCGTTATTTTCTACCTGATTTTCTAACATTTTTTGTCCTAAAATATTATGAACCGTAATTCTTAGGGTTTCTTCATAATCGGTTTCCATAATTACTCTAAACTGTTTATTTTCTTCTGAAACCACCACCAATTCGGCTTCGTTAAGAATAAAATCTTCAATATCTAAAGTAGAATCGGTAATATTTACTGAATAATCGTGGGTAGTTCCATAATCCATTACTTCGCACGGATTATTAAGATCACCGTCAAAACTGGTATCCCCGGCTCTTATTCGCAGAAGATGTTGTCCTAAAGATGCATCAGCGGGAATACTAAAATTGTAAGAGTACCAAGTATTAGCATTAGGAATAACTTCAGAAGAGATTACGCGTTCATCATCATCAAAAACGGCATCGTCATTAAAATCTATCCACATTGAGAATTGTTCCTTATCCTCTTCAGCAAAGTGAGATTGGACTGAAACGGTAAATTCGCCCTGGGAACGGTCTAAAGTAGCCGAAAGTCCAATAAAATCGGCATAACCATTTCCGCAGGGAATACGTTCGTTGAGGACATCTTCTAATTCAAAAAACGAAATTCCGTCGCCAAAACTACAATCAGAGCCTTCAGGAATACAATCTAAATTAGCTACAGATCTTACACTTGTGTCGTTATTGGCATCAAAATCGTTTTCCAGCCGTGTGCCGGCGGTAATTCTATAGCTTCCGGAAGGTGAAATATCTGCAGTTTGATTAAAAGTATAAACTTCAAGACCTCCAACTTCCAGCGTGCCATTAAAAACTTCTTTTACCGGTGTGTTATTACCAACCTGGTAAAAAACCGGAATATCCTGTTGTGGTTCGCCTCCAAAATTTTCTATACTCACGGTTATTTCTTCTGAATTTCCTAAACTTTCACCGGTTTGCGGAGCATCAATTGAAGTTACTCCAACATCGTTTGGCGGCAAATGCCTAACTGAAGCAGTTAATGTATCATTTTCTCTATTTTCATCTCCTTCTAAATTAGTGCTGAAAAGAAATTCGTAGGTTTCTCCAACTTGAGAAAGATTGGCAGTTTCAGAAAAAGTGAATTCTGCAGAACTTGTTGCTGCAATACTTTCTTCAAAAGTTTCAGTCACTTCAGCACCACCATTTATGCTATAACTAACTTCAAAATTAGATTGCGCATTTCGGCCATAATTCCTGATTTTAATAGTTATTTCTTCGTTTGTACCTAAACTTGCATCTTGAGGAGTAACCAAAGAAACTACACCAAGATCATTATCAAAATCTGGTGCTATCTTAAAAACGCCTACGTGATTTTTCCTTTCCTGGCCTACAAAATACTCACCGTTGTGCCAAAAAGTGAGTCCATCTGCTGCATCTACACTTAAATGCGCATAATCTCCATATCGGGAATTGGGATTTGGACTTTGGCCTTCAATAATATTTTGTTCTTCAATAGTCATAATTCCCGGTTCATCATTTAGATATCTCCCGGTATATCGAAGCGAGGGAAAAACCGGATTTTGCGGATTATCATTTAAAACGGTGTAACCAAGAGCGATATTTCCTTCGGCATCAAGGCCAATACTCCCGCTAAACCGGTCGCTATTATCTGGGGCATAGGTCCCTTCCTGGTAAACGCGCCAGGGTCCACCCGCGGTTTGCTGCCGCAATTCATACCAACGTATCCCGGCATGTTCTGCCGCACTGGGGTCTACATCTACCACGAAATTCATCACCACTGCATTATAATTCTGAAAACGTCTATAAGTGGTCATATACATCATTGTGGCCTGTAAAACATCAATTTCTGGAGTATCTTCCCCGGGTTGCGAAAGGTTTGAAAAAGAGCCTCCATCAAAAGTGGCTATAAATGGCGAAATACCTTCTGCTGCTCCCAATTCCTGAGATTCTGAAATTGTTGAAGCCGAAGGATTATTCCAATCTACATTTATGAGCCATAGTTTTAAATGATCTTCATTCACTCCTGCCCAGGAATCGTCCTGAAGAAAGATAATTGGCGAATTTCCCCGTGGGGGTAATTCTTCTCCAATTCCTGAAAATCCGGCCGGACTGTAAAATCCGTTAGTTCTAATCCCGGGTAATGGAAATGACATAATTTGGGCAGTTTCTCCGTTCAGCATTTTATCTCTTTCTAATGCATATACCACCTGGCTCGTAGCTGCTGTTCTGGTATTTTTATTAGTGGTGATATAATAACCGTCGCCCCAAACTGAAATCTTGGGATAATCTGGTAAAACCCCGTTTGTGGTAAATCTATAAGTGTACCAACCATCATTCATAGGGTCTGATCCTTGTGAAACCGCGATTAAAAAACTTTCTGGGGTATCGCTAAACTGTGAAATTATAAACCTATCAGCAAATTCGTCATATAAAATAATAGGGTCTCCAAGGGTTTCATTGGTAAACTCGCCACCAATACTGGCAAGAGAAGCAGGCTCCATAATCCTATTCCCCGATTTATCAAAAATAGAAAAAGCCGAATTCCAACCGTTTACATAATGGTTTGGTCCAGCTGCCCCGGTAGGATCTGTAGGAGTGGCCTGTGTAGAAGCAGCTTCAAACGTAAAGTTGGGAGCCTTTACGGGGATTTCCCCCATTTTTTGCTGAATCGCTTCATCTTTGGTTTTTGGTAAACCTTTTCCCGGAACAATTTTGTTAATTCCACGATTTCTCGGGTTATAGATTTTGAATTCTTTTCCCGGCGGAATTAATTTCCTTTTAGACATTGCAGAAGAAGTTACTGCTTTGGCAGAATCTATATAAACGGGGCCCGAGGTTTCTCTATCCTGCCCGAGAAATATAGTGTGAAAACCAAAAATTAAAACTAAAAGGAATAAAATTTTCTTCATTGTGATGAGACTTCTTCTTTTACTTTCTAAAAATAATGATTCTATGCGTATCTAAAACAAAAGGAGCGATTAAGTTGATTAATCGCTCCTTTTAATAATTTTAAAAAACACTTTTAAGTTATTTCTTCATCCAGGCCTTAAAATCTACTTCCTGTTGAATAAGTGTTTTAAGCTCTGTAATATCTACTCGTTTTTGCTCCATGGTGTCACGGTAACGCACGGTCACTTTTTTATCTTCAAGTGAATCGTGATCTACAGTTATACACAATGGTGTTCCCGCTGCATCCTGCCTGCGATATCTACGACCAATCGCATCTTTTTCGTCATACTGAACTCTAAAATCCCATTTTAATTCTTCAATAATTTCGTGAGCAAGCTCTGGCAAGCCATCTTTTTTAACTAATGGCAGTACCGCCGCCTTGGTTGGTGCTAATACAGCAGGTAGTTTTAAAACCGTTCTTGTTGTCCCGCCTTCCAGTTCTTCTTCTTTTAATGAAGCTGAAAAAACCGCTAAGAACATTCTGTCTAAACCAATTGAAGTTTCAATTACATAAGGCACGTAATTTTCTTTTAATTCAGGATCGTAGAAACGTAATTTCTTCCCTGAATGTTCTTCATGTGCTTTCAAATCGAAATCTGTTCTGGAATGAATTCCTTCCAATTCTTTAAATCCGAATGGGAAATTAAATTCTATATCGGTAGCAGCATTAGCATAATGCGCCATTTTTTCGTGATCGTGAAAACGGTAATTTTCTTCGCCCAAACCTAAAGAAGCGTGCCAATTCTGGCGGGTTTCTTTCCAGTGCTCAAACCATTTTAATTCTTCGCCGGGACGCACAAAAAATTGCATCTCCATTTGTTCAAATTCCCGCTGGCGAAAGATAAACTGTCTCGCAACAATTTCATTTCTAAAAGCTTTTCCTATCTGTGCAATTCCAAAAGGAATTTTCATCCGACCGGTTTTTTGCACGTTAGAAAAATTCACGAAAATTCCCTGAGCAGTTTCAGGACGCAAATATAAGTCTGTAGCAGAATCGGCTGAAGCACCCAGTTTGGTTCCAAACATCAGATTGAACTGCTTAACATCTGTCCAGTTTTTAGAACCCGTTTCGGGGCAGGCAATTTCCAACTCTTCAATTAGCGCTTTAACATCGGCCAAATTTTCATCGGTAAGTGATTTGGCAAGGCGCTCAAGAATTTCTTTCTCCTCTTTTTTATAACGAATAACCCTTGGGTTGGTACTTACAAATTCTTCTTCATCAAACTTATCTCCAAAACGTTTCCTTGCTTTGGCAATTTCCTTCTGCGCTTTTTGATTGATCTTTTCAGCATAATCCTCAACCAACACATCGGCGCGATAACGCTTTTTAGAATCTTTGTTATCAATTAAAGGATCATTAAACGCATCTACGTGGCCAGAAGCCTTCCAGGTGGTTGGGTGCATTAAGATTGCCGCATCTAAACCTACGATGTTCTGGTGCAGTTGCACCATACTTTTCCACCAGTAATCTTTGATGTTTTTCTTTAATTCGGCCCCATTTTGCCCGTAATCATAAACAGCACTAAGTCCGTCGTATATTTCGCTCGATGCAAAAATATACCCATACTCTTTAGCATGGGATATTACATTTTTAAAAAAATCTTCTTGTTTTGCCATAGCACAAAAATAAAAAAACCGCCCTGATAAACAGCAGGGCGGCCTTTGAATTTTAAGTTTTAATTATCTTAGGTTAAAAGATGCTGTTCCCAGTAAAATTGCATCGGCATATACGTAAACTTTATAAGTACCTTCCAGCAATCTATTTTCGTTGGTATTAGCTAACAAACACACATCTAACTCGTTGTTTTCGTAATAAACTTTAGAAGCCGCGCTATATACCATAGGCCCGCCTTCGTGTTCTACCACAATTTCATCACCTACCAATTCATTTTCAGGATTATAAACCTGCACATACATATTCCTTTCTCCCGGCCCGGCAAGATCATTAGCCGTTATAGTAAAGCAAGTTCTAATTTGGTCTATTCTTCGGGTTCTGTCGTTTTCTACCAGTTTACCGCTATTTCTTACAATAACTCCTTCCCCACGTAAATTGGTAACTTTAAGCTGCGCTGCCCGATCTACTTTATTAGAAAGATCCTGGTTGGTAGTTTGTAAAGAATCTGAAACCCTGGTTCTTTCCTGTAGAATTACGTTAGTACTGTCTAAAGTTTGAGACATCATTTGGTTTTGGCGGTTTAGACTATCTACCACTCTAAATAAACGATCTTTCTCAGATTTTAAATTACTAATTTCCCTGCGATAGCGAGAAATTAAAACCAGGTTAGCTTCATTATCTTCTACTGAATCCAGCAAACGCTCTATTCTATTCCTGGCATCTACCAGGTTTTGATCCATCACCTGATTTTCATCTATGGCCTCATCGTATTTTTTAATTAAATCATTAAGCTCGTCTTCTATTACCTCTTTCTCTTTGGTAAGAATTGCTTTATTCTCTTTCTCTTCGTTATAGAATTTAATTGTATAGATACCTAAGGCCAGTAAGGCCACAGCTAACACTCCGGTTAAAATCTTAAGCGCGGTGTTGTTTTTCTTTTCGGTCATCATATTAATAAATTTTGTTTGTAAATTTAGGAGTTTAATAAGGTAAACAGCAAGGACTTAACAAATGTTTCACGATTTAGCAAACCTATTCTATCCTGCAATATGTAACTGCTGTGACAGCCCCTTGTTAAAGACAGAAAAAGTAATTTGTACTTCCTGTTTACATAAACTCCCAACCACTAATTATCACCTTGATAACGAAAACCTTAGCAAAAAAGTATTTTCTGCCCGTTTACCTCTGGAAAATGCAACTTCCCTACTTTATTTTAAAAAGAAAGGAATGGTGCAAAATCTTATCCATAATCTTAAGTATAAAAAGCAGGAAGAGGTGGGAGTTTTCCTGGGAGCCTGGCTGGGAGAAGAACTGGCATTACATCCCGCGTTTAAGAAAATTGATTGTGTAATCCCAGTTCCACTTCATCGTATAAGATTAAAACAAAGGGGATATAACCAGGTTACCGGCTTTGGACAGGAACTCGCAAAAAAATTAGACGCCGAATTTATTGAAAACGTCCTGGTAAAAAAATCTGGTTCACGCACCCAAACCTTTAAAAAACGTCTTGGCCGGTGGGGCAGTATTGATGCTACTTTTATGGTAGAAAATCCAGAAATAGTAGAGAACAAACATATCCTGTTGGTAGACGATTTGGTGACTACGGGAGCTACGTTGGAAGCTTGCGGCAATAAGTTACTGGAAATTAAAAACACTAAATTAAGTATCGCGACTATGGCAATTACCGATTGATACTCCCGTTAAAACCTAAAATAATTGTTTCTTTGCTTTAGATTTCATTTTTAAATTATGCTGAAAAGAATTCCGGGAATTTTACTTGTGCTTGCTCTACTTTTGCTTTGTGTGCAATGCGCTAAAAAAGGAATGCCAGAAGGTGGCCCTGAAGACGAAGAACCGCCAAAATTTATTAGGGCAAACCCAGAAAATTACAATACTAATTTCTCTGCAGAAGAAATCAGGATTTTCTTCAACGAATATGTGAAGTTAGAAGATGCACGCCAACAAATAGTAATTTCGCCTCCAATAGAACCACGGCCCACAATTATTCCAATGGGTACGGCACGTAAAGATGTACGCATCCAAAATATGGATTCTCTTCAGGAAAATACTACTTACACCATAAATTTTGGAAAAAGTATTGTAGATAATAACGAGGGCAACCCATTACCATATTTTAAATATGTTTTCTCCACCGGTGACTACCTGGATTCTTTAAAAATTTCTGGAACTATAAAAGACGCTAATTTGAAAGCTCCAAACGAATTTATTTCTATTTTTTTATATGAAGTAGATTCAACTTTTTCAGATTCCCTGGTCTACAAACAAACTCCAAGATATATAACTTACACGTTAGATAGTAGCGTAAATTTTGAACTGGAAAATCTTAAGGAAGGCACCTACCAGATTCTTGCAGTAGAAGACAAAAACGATAATTATAATTTTAATCCTAAGAACGAAAAAGTAGGGTTTATTGAAGATTATATCACACTACCTACAGATTCTACTTACCAAATCACCATCTTTAAAGAAGAACTGGAATTTGAACCAAAAAGACCAAAACTTCTAAAAGGAAATCAAATTTTATTTGGTTACGAAGGAAAAAAAGGAGTAGATAGTGTAGAAATTAATTTATTAACCCCAGAACCTGAAGGTTTTAAATCCAGGATTGTAAAAGATAGAAAAACCGATACACTTTATTATTGGTATAATATTCGTCCCGAATACGACAGCCTTTCTTTTGAAGTGGTTAGCCCTACCCGCCGTGACACCCTATTTACAAAAATAGCAGAAGCCGACCGTGATTCCCTAAATATTACCACAGAACCTTCTGGCGGAATAGGGTTTGGCCAGGATTTTAAGCTGAAAGCCAACACTCCAATTACAAATTTTAACCGTGAGCTTATTAGTATTCGGGATGGAGATTCAGTAATTGTTCCTTTTAATGCTGAAATGCGCAGGTTGGAAAATGAAATTGTAATTTCTTTTGAAAAAGAAGAAAGCACAGATTATCGCGTAACTGCTTTACCCGGTGCCATTACTGATCTTTTTGAGGAAACCAACGACACCCTTCAACAAAGTTTAAATACCAAATCTTATGCAGATTATGGCAGTATTATTCTAAGGCTTCAGAATGTTAATAGATTTCCGTTGCTGGTTCAGCTCACTAACGAAAAAGGAGAAGTACAGGCAGAAAAATATTCTAATGGCGATACCAATTTACATTTTCAGTATTTAAAGCCAGGTAAATACCTTATTCGGGTTATTTTTGATGATAATGATAACCGAAAATGGGATACCGGGAATTACTTAAAAAGAATTCAACCAGAAGAAATTCAATATTATCGGGATACTATAGATGTTAGGTCTAATTGGGATATGCCAGAGACTTTTACTTTAGACTAAATTCATCACGATCCTGAAGAAATTTAAAATGACTTCGAGTTTCTTCCAATTGCTTTTTGTCCAATGCAATTTCCTGTACAAAAGGTTCTTCCCTATCCAACTCGGTTATGTTTTGGCCTAAACCGTCATAGACTGCGGTATGGCCGTTGTATTCAGCGGCATTTCCATCTTTTCCGGTTCGGTTTACGCCAATGCAGTAACTCATATTTTCTATAGCGCGGGCTTTTAAAAGTACATCCCAGGCAAAAACCCGTTTCTTTGGCCAATTGGCAACATAGATTAACAGATCATAATCTTCGGTATTCCTAGAAAAAACAGGGAATCTCAAATCATAGCATACCAGCGGACAAATTTTCCAGCCCTTATATTCCACCACCAATCTTTCTTTTCCAGCGGTATAGGTTTTATGTTCGTTGGCCAAAGTAAAAGTGTGGCGCTTATCATAGATTTTATAAGTTCCGTCAGGAAACACAAAGAAAAGTCTGTTGTAATAATTATCATTTTCGGTAATGATCAGGCTTCCGGTTACCGCTGCATCTTTCAGTTTTGCAATTTCGCGCATCCACTGTAAACTTAAACCATCGGTCTGTTCAGCCAGCCTTTCAGCATTCATGCTAAAACCTGTAGTGAACATTTCGGGCAGGATAATTAGATCTACATCTTCAGAAAGTGCTTTGATCTCTTTAGAAAAAAGACTTCTATTTTCCTGCGGATCTTCCCACTTTAAATTTGCCTGAATTAGTGCGGTGTTTAATTTCTGTGCCATATTCAAAATTACCAAATTTTAAATATCTGCTGCTAAATCCTTGTTAAACAATTGTAGAAAACTCACATAATGGATAGTTTTAATCTGTAAAATAGCTAATTATGAAAGTACAAGCCTTACTAAATAAAGATTCATATTCTAAAGCTACCGGCCGCGGGCTTCTTGCAGGAGTACTTGGCGGGCTTGCCGGTACAGCGGTAAAAAGCCTGGTTGAACATTTTCTACCGGTTAGAAAAATAGAGCAACGTTCTGCCCAAATTAAAATTGTAGACGATCTTTCTACAAAAATCACCGGTTCTCCAATAAGTGTTGATAATGAAGAATTAGCCGAACAATTAGTGAATTTCCCAATTGGCGCCAGTGTTGGTGCGGCTTACGGTTTCGGCAAAAAAGACAATGAAAAATTAAATATTACAGATGGGATAATCTTAGGCGGTTCTACCTGGATCTCTACTCACGAGACTTCGCTGCCCATGATGGGACTGGAGCCAAAACCTACAGATGTTCCTATGAGAATGCAATTTAACGAACTATTCGCCCACGTTCTTTTTGGAATTACTACCGAAGTGGTTCGCAGTACAGTTTTGCAAAGATTAAACGAGAGAGACTAATTTTCAAGGCTTTTCAGCATTCTTTTAATCCTATCTTCCAGTTTTTCTGAAGATAATTTTTCTCTTAATCGGTCAGTAATGATTGGAAAAGAAAACGGCGTTGGTTTTTCGCAGTTTTTCCAAATGATCTTTTGATGCTGAATGCGCTCTAAAGCCATTCTTAATCGACCTTCTTCCAACTGATGCTCAAAAGTTTCCCTGAAGGATTGCAAATACAATAAATTATCATCTTCATAATCTTTAAAAACGCTGAACAACAATTGCGAGCTACTTTGCAAATGCTTGCTTTTTATAAGTTTATTCGGGTAACCGGTAAAAACCATCCCGGCAATTACTGCAATATCCCTGAATTTTCGCCTGGCCATTTCTGTAGCGTTTAAACTTTTATAAAGATCATCCATTAAATATGCTGCTGAAAAAAGATCGTTATCCAACACTTGCTGCATATGAATTTCCTGGTCTGAGAGCAATTCAAACCCATAGTCGTTAAAGGCTATACTAAACGAAATTGGAGAAAGCAAGCTGATGCGATACGCCAGTAGACTTCCCAAAGCTTCGTGCACAAATCGACCTTCAAAAGGATAAAAAATCGCGTGATAACCTTCACGGGTTTTAAAAGTTTCAATTAAAAACTCATCCTGCTTAGGGATAATCGATTCCTTTTGTTGTCGTTCCAGAATTGGTTGTAAAGCTTTTAATTCTTCTGATTTTTCCGAAGAACCTGCAGCAGTCGAAGCAGAAGCGGCATACATTTCTTCCCGAAGCAGTTCACTCATCTGCGCGGAAAAAGCCATTCTCCCGCCCATCCAACTCGGTACTTTAGACGTTTTTTTCTTCGATTTCCTAACTAAAACCTGCATACTTTTAATGCGCACTAATTCCAGGTTT
This sequence comes from Salegentibacter sp. BDJ18, assembly GCF_017579965.1. Taxonomy (NCBI): domain Bacteria; kingdom Pseudomonadati; phylum Bacteroidota; class Flavobacteriia; order Flavobacteriales; family Flavobacteriaceae; genus Salegentibacter; species Salegentibacter sp. BDJ18. Next base: position 29,322 of record NZ_JAFLQX010000005.1, on the reverse strand, counting down.
CTTCCAGCAAAAGTGAATACATCACCGGGTGTAAGTTTGGAAATAAACCATTCCTCAATCGTACCAATATAACCACCTTTTAGGTATTTTACATTTAAAACTGCATCGCTCACAATCGTTCCAATTTGCAGGCGGTGACGCATCGCAATGCCCCGGTTATTTACTTTAAAAAGTCCGTCTTCTTCAATTTCAATTTTCTTGTATTCATCATAAGCCTGCAAACTCTGGCTTCCTTTAGTTACAAAATTCAATAGCCAAAGCCACTCGTCTTCAGTAATGCCCTGGAAACAAAAAGTAGATTTAATTTCGGGCCAGATTTCCTTCGGAAAAAATCCATTGGAAACCGCTAAAGTTGTGAGGTATTGCACGAGAACATCAAAACTTAACAAATACGGAATTCTATCTTCCACTGCAGTCTTCTGTACCGCTTTTTGTAAAGCTGAAGCTTCAATAAGTTCTATGGCGTGCGTGGGTAAAAAATGAATTACACTTTCTTTACCTGGTTGGTGGCCACTTCTTCCCGCGCGTTGTAAAAACCTGGCCACACCCTTAGGCCCACCAATTTGAATAATGGTTTCCACAGGGGCAAAATCCACTCCTAAATCAAGGCTGGAAGTGCAAACCACAGCTTTTAAAGTTTCATTTCTAATGGCCTGTTCAACCCAAAGCCTGGTTTCTTTATTAATGCTACCGTGGTGCATTGCTACTTCCCCGGCAAACTCGGGATATTTGTGCATTAATTTCTGAAACCAAAGTTCGCATTGCGAACGGGTATTGGTAAAGAGTAATGTAGTTCTGGAATTTTTTATAATCGGCACTACCTCATCAATCAAGTGTAAACCCAAATGGCCTCTCCAGGGAAACTTTTCCATTTTCTCTGGAATAATAGATTTTACGCTGATTTTCTTCTTCAAGTTCGCTCTTATCAATACCGAATTTTGGAAGGCTTCTGAATTAGGACCGAGCAAAACTTCTCGCGCCTGCTCTAAATTCCCAATCGTGGCCGAGATTCCCCAAATTCGCAAATTTTTTGAAACCGTTTTTAAACGAGACAAAGCGAGTTCCATTTGCACGCCGCGTTTGGTACCTAGCAATTCGTGCCACTCATCAACTACCACGGCACTTAGATTTTTAAATGTTTTATCGTAGTTTTTTGAGGAAAGCAATAACTGCAGACTTTCGGGAGTGGTTATCAGCAAATCGGGCATCGATTTTTTTTGCGCTGCCCGAACTTTTTGCGGGGTATCTCCCGTACGAATTCCTGCGGTTAAACCACTCCCACTTTCATCGGCAAATCGTTGCGCGGACTGTTCAATTTCTACCGAAAGCGCACGAAGTGGTGTGATCCAAATTGCTTTTAAACCTTTTTTTTGCTTCGTTTTATAATCTGGGTTTTTCTTTAAATAATCTAAAACAATAGGTACCCAAAGTGCGTAGGTTTTTCCGCTACCTGTGGGTGCGTTTAAAAGTCCATTTTTTTTCTGCAAAAAAGCCGTCCAGGTTTGTTTCTGAAAAGCAAAAGGTTTCCACCCCTGGTTAGAAAACCAGGTTTCGGCAATTTCAGTAAGTTGATTTCTATTCATGTTTTTACCCTTCCGTCTTATTCAGCTACCGCTGAATAATCCACCTTCTCTTAAAAAGGTAAGGAACTTTTGTTCTTTCTATTTACCCTTTTAGAGTTCCCCTCCTTCTCAAGGAGGGGTTCCCGATAGGGCGGGGTGGTTCACTTCTTATTAAAATTATCCTCAATCTCTTTCAACACTGAAGGCAAAAAGTCAAACACCATTCTATTTTCAAAGCGTATTACTTTAAATCCCCAATCCTCCAGTTTTTTATTCCGTTTTTCATCATTTTCTTCAGCTAAAGGATTCTTGTGTACATCTCCATCCAGTTCTATAATGAGTTGCTCTTCCGCGCAATAAAAATCGACTATAAAATTTTCTATACTATGTTGTCTTCTGAACTTTCTTCCCTTGAACTTTCTTCGTTGTAGCTGTTTCCATAAAAATGCTTCTGCTGGAGTTAGATTATTCCTTAATTCCTTTCGGAAGGGCTCTAAATACTTCCTGTTATGGCTTGGCTTTTTCATTGTTTTAGTTTTATTCTGTAACCCTTCCGTCTTATTCAGCTATCGCTGAATAATCCACCTTCCCTTTTTAAGGGAAGGAGCTTTTTTATTATTTTATTTCACCCTAATATTAATGTCCCCCTCCTTCTCAAGGAGGGGTGCCCGATAGGGTGGGGTGGTTCAATCCGGAATCAAATCCCGCAACTCACCCAGCGTATTTGCTTCGTGTATATTTTTATCGGTTCGCCAGCGTACCATTCTTGGGAATCTTGTTGCTACGCCACTTTTATGGCGTTTAGATTCTGCAATTCCTTCAAAAGCGATTTCAAAAACGTGGTGAGGCGTCACACTTCGTACAGGGCCGAAACGCTCCAGCGTGTTTTTTTTAATCCACGCATCCAGTTTTCTAAATTCGGCATCGGTTAAACCGGAATAGGCTTTGGCAAAAGTCACCAGTTCCTTTTTATCATCATCCCACAACCCGAAAGTATAATCGGTAAATAAATTGCTTCGTCTCCCGTGACCGCGCATGGCATAAGTGAGCACGGCATCCACCGTAAGCGGATCTACTTTCCACTTCCACCAGTCACCTTTTTTTCTTCCCACTAAATACGGCGAATCCAGTCTTTTTAACATCAAGCCTTCCGATTTTTCTTCCCGTGCGCGTTCGCGTTCTTCGGCAACTTCAGACCAGTTTTTAAAAGAAATTCGTTCAGATAAATGCAAGGGAATTTCTTCAGAAGAAACCTCAGCATAAAGCTTCTCCAAAATTTTTCTTCTTTCAACAAAGGGCTCGGTCCTAATATCATCTCCTTTCCATTCTAAAACATCATAAGCTTTTAAAATTACCGGTGTTTTCTCCAACAATTTTTTACTGATATTTTTTCTTCCAATCCGGGTTTGTAAATCCTTAAAAGTTCCGATTTTTCCTTTTGGATAAGGCAAAATTTCACCGTCTATTACAGTTCCATTGGGAATTTTCCCTATAAATCCTTCAAATTCAGGATATTTATCGGTTACCAGCTCTTCCCCACGGCTCCAAACAAAAAGTTCATCATTTCTTACAATCACCTGGGAGCGGATACCATCCCATTTATGCTCGGCGCTCCACTCTTCTACATCGCCCAGTTCTTCCACTTTGCCATCCAGCGCGTAAGCCAGGTAAAACGGGTATGGTTTCGACAAATAATCTTCTTCATTTTCCTCTAAAATCAGTTTTTTGAAGGTGGTTTTTTCGGGTTTCCAATTGCCCATCATCTTATAGGCAAGAATATCTTCGTCGATATCAGTTGCTTTTGAAAGTGCACGCGTCATTAATTTTTGACTTACACCTATGCGAAAACTTCCAGTGATGAGTTTGGTAAACACAAAACGCTCGTAATAATTAAGCTCCAGCCAGTTTTTATGTAAATAGTCCCTTTTCTCTGCTTCGGTTTTAGGTTTTAATTCCAGTATTTCCTGAAGGAATTGATTAAGGCTTTTTTCGGTATTTTCTTCGGCCAGCGGAATCACCAGCGCGATTGTTTCGGCCAGATCGCCTACAATATGATAAGATTCTTCAAATAGCCATAAAGGAATATTAGCTAATTCTGAAGCCCATTGGCGCATTAAAGTGGTATTTACAGGTCTTGGCGGCCTGCGATGCGATAAAATAGCGATGGTCCAAACCTTGTCTTTATCTTCGGCATTTTTAAAATAATGCGTTAAGGCCTCAACTTTTAAGGTGGTTTTGTTGGTGCTGTCCAGGGTTTTTATAAGCTCTGCAAAGTCCTTCATTTTAGTTTATTTTATTTACTTCTCGACTGCGTTCGAAGTGACAAAGCATTTAGTTTTCGATTTCTTTTTTTGATTCTTCCTCTCCCATTTCTCCTTCATATTGTGTTTCTTCGGTTCGGGCATCATAGCCTAATTCTCTCAAATAGCGCGAAAAAATATCGGTGTAGCCGTGGGTGCAAATCACTTTTTCGGCACCTGTGGCTTTTATTGATTTTAGCAAACCCTGCCAGTCGCAATGGTCAGAAAGTACAAATCCGCGGTCTATTGCGCGTCTTCGTCGTGCACCTCTAAACGTCATCCAACCACTGGCTGAAGCTGTAACATAAGGCACCATTTTCTTAATCCAGGGGCTGCCGTGGGCACTTGGAGGAGCCACCACGATATTCCCTTTAAATTCATTCTTTTTGGTATCACGGGTAACCCTCGTGGTTTCGGGCATTTTAGATAAAGGACGAATCACCTCTGTCATATTTTCTATAGCGCCATGAGTGTAAATTTTACCGATAGAAGTGTCGAGATGTTTCAGCAAACGCTGTGCTTTTCCGAGGGAATATCCAAAGATCACAGAAGTCTGTCCATTTTCTTTATTCTGTTGCCACCACTTATTAATTTCAGTAAAAACTTCCGCTTGCGGCTGCCATTTAAAAGCGGGTAAACCAAAAGTACATTCGGTGATAAATGTGTGGCATTTTACCGGTTCATAAGGCACCGCTACACCATCGTCTTCATCTTTATAATCGCCGGTAAAAACCCAAACCTCGCCTTTATGTTCTACCCTAATTTGAGAAGAACCAATAATATGCCCGGCCGGATGCAAAGAAAATTTTACGCCATTAATGCTAAAAGTTTCGTTCCATTCTTTCCCGGAAACTTCAATTTCTCCCAGGCGATGCTTAATAATAGGTACATTGCTGTGATGCGTAATGTATTTTTTGTGTCCCCAACGAGAATGATCGGCGTGGCCGTGGGAAATAATAGCTTTATCTACCGGTTTCCAGGGATCCAGGTAAACATCTGCCGCTTCGCAGTAAATTCCTTTTTTATTAAAAGCGAGTAATGGTGGTTTCATTTTTTGAGTACTTAAATTGAAATTACCGAAAATGAAAGGCTTAAAAAAGGGATTAAGAAAAGATTAGCGATTGATGAAATCCTAAACTTTTAAAAGTTTTTTGATGAATTTTATTTTAAGCTTTAAGTATATTTGCAGTACCAAAATATTAAAAATGTCATTTTCAGATTTATTTGATTCGGGGGAACATCTTCGCAACATTAACCATTTTGCATCTATTGTAAATCTGGCGAGTGTAGATGGAAAAATCAATGAAAAAGAACGTGTTCTTTTAGAGCGTTTTGCCCGTAAACTAGATATAAGCGAACAGGAATATAAAATGGTGATTAAACGCCCGGCTGAATTTCCTATTAATTCCTATAATAGTGCCGAAAAACGTTTAGAGCGATTGCACGACCTCTTTAAGATTATTTTTGCCGATAACGAAATAGATAATGAAGAAGAAACCCTTATTAAACGTTATGCTATAGGTCTTGGTTTTTCAAGTGAAAATGCAGAAAAAATTATAAAAAGGTCTATCCAGATTTTTAGCGGTCAACTAAATTTTGAAGATTACCAGTATCTACTGGATAAATAAGATTAAAATATTAAATAATGGCCTAACTGAAAATTATATCACTTTTCTACTAGGCCATTATTTCTATCCATATTTCTGCATAAATTCTTCCGCCTTATCTACCATATTTTTACTTCCGCAGAAAAAAGGTGCACGCTCGTGTAATTCTTTAGGCTGAATATCCATAATTCGTTTAAAACCATCGGTAGCCTTACCACCTGCCTGTTCTACAATAAAAGCCATAGGATTACATTCGTACAACAATCTCAATTTGCCATTGCTTGCCTTAGAACTTTTAGGATAAATAAAAATTCCGCCTTTAATCATATTTCGATGAATATCTGAAACCATAGAACCAATATACCGCGAAGTATAGGGACGGTCTTCTTTTTCCTCCTGGCAGTACTTTATGTATTTTTTTACGCCATCGGGAAAATGTACATAATTACCTTCGTTCATAGAATAAATCGTTCCGTCTTCCGGAAATTTCATGTCGGGATGTGATAAATACCAGGAGCCCAATGCGGGGTTCAAAGTAAAACCATTCACTCCGCAGCCCGTGGTATAAACCAGCATCGTAGAAGTCCCATAAATAATATAACCGGCAGCCACCTGTTTATTGCCGGGTTGTAAAAAATCTTCTTTTGTAACTGGGGTTCCGATTGGAGTCACACGACGATAAATAGAAAAAATAGTTCCAACAGATACATTTACATCAATATTGGAGCTTCCGTCTAGCGGATCCATAAGCACCACATATTTATTTCTATTATCGTTATTTTTACCTGAAATAGTTATAAAATCGTCGTTTTCTTCGGAAGCAATTCCACAGACAATTTCACGATTTATCAGGGTTTGAATAAAAGTCTCATTTGCATAAACATCTAGTTTTTGCTGATCTTCTCCCTGGATGTTGGTATCTCCATGCAAGCCTAAAATATCTACTAAGCCTGCTTTATTCACTTCGTGATTTACCACTTTAGCCGCCAGGCGTAAGGACCTAATTAAGCGGGAAAGTTCACCCGAAGAATAAGGAAATGCTTCCTGATTTTCTATTATAAATTCGCCTAAAGTCTGATTTTTCTTAACCATTATGTACTAATATCGTTAGTTGCGTCAAAATTATTCATTTTATTTAGTTACTAAAACGTTTTCGTAAAAATTATATTGAATTTTACGAAATTTTAATACAACCTATTTTCAGACTTTACTTACTAATTTTTTCAGCGGATATTTTATGAAATCCCTAATTTGAAATTTCAATCTTTACTTTTGTAACGAAAACAAATTAAAAAATGGAATTTACAATTAGAAAAGCAAGGCCAGAAGATATGTCAGCGGTTATAGAACTTATACAGGAACTGGCTGAATTCGAAAAAGAGCCCGAGGCAGTAATTATTACTGCGGAAGACCTGAAAACAGATGGTTTTGGGGAAAATCCGTCGTTTACCTGTTTTGTAGCCGAAGCTGCAGGAAAGATTGAAGGAATGGCATTATGCTATTTTAGATATTCTACCTGGAAAGGAAAAACCGTACACCTCGAGGATCTGGTAGTAAGAGAGAATATGAGAGGCAAAGGTTTAGGAAATGCCCTTTATAAACGTGTGATTCAATTTGCGAAAGAAGAAGGTGTAAAACGTACCGAATGGGTGGTTTTAGACTGGAATACCCACGCACGTGATTTTTACAGCCGTAGTGGTGCCACTGTTTTTACCCATTGGTGTACTGTGCAAATGGAAGAGCAAGCAATGGACAAATTTCTCGAGAAAACACGTTAATAATACGCTAAGCCTATATAATTAGCCCTTTTTATTAAAATCTATTCCTACTTTTGTAGAAATACCAGACTTATGGAATACGTTATACGCGAAGCTAAGCGGGAAGATATGCCCGCGGTTTTGGAACTTATTAAAGAACTTGCTTCTTACGAGGGTGCAGCAGATGAGGTTCAAATTCACGTAAGTGATTTGGAACATGAGGGTTTTGATGAAGCCAATTTTAAATGTTTTGTCGCAGATGTAAAAGGTAAAATTGAAGGGATGGCGCTGGTTTATTTTAGGTTTTCTACCTGGAAAGGCCGTACCGTTCACCTGGAAGATCTAATTGTTAGAGAAAGTATGCGGGGCACAGGTCTTGGCGGTGCTCTTTATAAAAGAGTCGTAAAATATGGCCACGAAAATAGCGTTAAAAGAGTAGAGTGGGTAGTTTCTGAAGGGAACAAAAATGCCCAGGAATTCTATGAAAATACGGGAGCAGACATCAAGAAAAACTGGTACACCGTGCATATGGATGAAACCGGAATTCAGAAAAACATCGATTAAATTTTTATGAAGGTTTTTAAGTTTGGAGGCGCATCGGTAAAAGATGCGGCAGGAGTAAAAAATGTTCAAAATGTATTAGAGAAAACCGGTAACGGCCCTAAAGTGATCGTGATTTCGGCGATGGGAAAAACCACCAATGCGCTGGAAATTGTTATTAAAGATTATCTTTTTGAAAAGCAAATTCCCGAAAGCCTACAAGCGGTTGAAGATGCACATTTTGAGATAATAAACGAACTTTTTGCGGAAATTAAATCCCCGGTTTTCAATAAAATAAATACACTTTTTACTGAACTTAGAAATTTTCTTCAGCATAATAAGTCTGAGCAGTACGACTTTGTTTACGACCAGGTAATATGCTATGGTGAGTTGGTTTCTACTACCATAGTTAGTGAATATCTCAATTCCCAAAACATAGCAAATAACTGGCTTGATGCGAGGCATCTTGTTAAAACCGATAGTGTTTACCGGGATGCCGGTGTAAATTGGGAAGATACCCACGAAGCAATTCAAACCAATCTAAATATAAGCCAGGTAAATATTACGCAGGGCTTTATTGGTTCAGATCCCAATAACTTTACCACCACGCTTGGTAGAGAAGGTAGTGATTATACCGCGGCAATTTTCGCTTATTGCTTAAATGCTGAAAATGTAACTATTTGGAAGGATGTTCCCGGAGTTTTAAATGCCGATCCTCGAGAATTTCAAAACCCGGAGTTACTTCAGCAAATTTCTTATGAAGAAGCTATTGAATTAGCATTTTATGGAGCGTCGGTAATTCACCCAAAAACTTTACAACCACTTCAACAAAAAGAAATTCCGCTTTTTGTAAAACCCTTTTTAAATCCCGAAAGCGAAGGTACCAAAGTTGGAAAAGGGCAACTTATTTTTCCTGAAATTCCTTGTTTTATCGTTAAAAAAGACCTGGTTTTAATTTCACTTTCCACACTGGATTTTTCCTTTATGGTAGAAGAAAATATCAGTGAGGTTTTCAGGCTTTTTCATCAATATCAAATGAAGGTAGATTTAATTCAAAATTCTGCGATTAGTTTTTCGGTTTGTGTAGACAATAAATTTAACCTGTTAGAAAAATTAATTCAGCATTTAAAAGCCAGGTTTAAAGTGAGTTTTGTGCCAGGAGTTTCCCTTTTTACCATTCGGCATTTTAACGATGAAGCGATTAAAAGCCTTGAAAAAGATAAAGAAATACTGCTAAAACAGCTTACCCATAACACGCTTCAAATTGTAACCCGAAACTAAATTTATATGGGAATTGTAAGTGCCAGGGAAGTTGCCAAAGTAATGAACCTCCAAAAACTAGGTCTGTTTGGAACCTCAATAGGTTGGTTAATTCTTCGAACTACTAAACTTTCCAGGTTAAATAAAGAATACCAGAAAAGAAAAAACTTAAATGGAATTGATTTTATTGATTCAATTTTAGAAGGTTTTGAAATAGATTTTGAAATTCCCGAGAAAGATTTAAAAAGAATTCCCAAATCTGGTGCATTTATTACCATTTCTAATCATCCTCTTGGCGGAATTGATGGAATGATTTTAATGAAATTATTACTACACCAGCGCCCCGATTATAAGGTAATTGCTAATTTTCTTTTGCATCGTTTAGACCCGTTACGGCCTTATATTATGCCGGTGAATCCTTTTGAAGACCATAAGGATGCAAAGTCTAGTTTAGGCGGAATTAAAGAAGCGATTTCTCATTTAAAAGAAGGCCACGCCCTGGGTATGTTTCCGGCAGGCGAAGTTTCTACCTATAAAGACGAGAAACTTATTGTAGACAAGCCCTGGGAACCTGCTGCAATGAAACTTATTCAAAAGGCAAAAGTTCCGGTTGTCCCTATTTATTTCCACGCTAAAAATTCTACTTTTTTCTATAAGTTGGCTTCTATGAGCGATATTTTGCGTACCGCCAAACTTCCCAGCGAAATGCTTACCCAAAAAAGAAGAAAAATTAAGGTGAGAATTGGTAATCCCATTTTGGTAGAAGACCAATTAGAACATTCAAATTTAGAAGCTTTCACTGCATTTTTACGTCGGAAAACCTATATGCTGGCCAACGTTTTTGAAAAGAAAAAACTTTTTGAGAAAATACCCAAACACCTAAAACTTCCAAAATCTCCCAAAAAAATTGCAGCAGAAACGGCGCAGGCACTTATGGAAATAGAGGTAGAAAACTGCCGCCAAATGGACAAGCGGTTACTCTCCAGTAAGAATTACGAAGTTTTCCTTGCAAAAAAAGAGGTGATTCCGCATATCGTAGCCGAGCTTGGAAGGTTACGGGAAATAACTTTTAGGGCAATTGGTGAAGGCACCAACAATGCTACCGACCTTGATAAATTTGACGAATATTATTACCACTTGTTTTTATGGGATAATGAAGCCAAAAAGGTAGCCGGTGCTTACCGTATGGGTATGGGAAATGAAATTTATGCCCGGCACGGGATTGATGGGTTTTACCTACAGGAATTATTTAGGTTTGAGCCAGAATTGCATAAAATGATGAGCCAGTCTATAGAAATGGGTCGCGCATTTATCATTAAAGAATATCAGCAAAAACCAATGCCGCTCTTTTTACTTTGGAAAGGGATTGTACATTGTACCCTACGTTTTCCCGAGCATAAATACCTTATTGGTGGCGTGAGCATTAGTAATAAATTCTCAAATTTCTCTAAATCTTTAATGATCGAGTTTATGAAATCTCATTATTTCGATCCAAATGTGGCGCAATATATTAAACCGAAAAAAGAGTTTAAAGTAAAACTAAAAGACGCCGATAAAGATCTTGTTTTTGACGCCAGCGATGCCGATCTCAATAAATTCGATAAAATTATTGATGAAATTGAGCCAGAAAATATGCGTTTACCGGTTTTAATTAAAAAATACATTAAACAGAATGCAAAAGTAGTAGCCTTTAATGTAGACCCACTTTTTAATAATGCGGTAGATGGATTAATGTATATAAAAATTGAAGATTTACCTGAAAGCACCGTAAAGCCGGTGATGGAAGAGTTTCAGAAAGAACTGGAAGAAAAATTTAATTCAATACATTAAGCTGTTAATTTCATGTTATTCTGAAGCATTCATTATGAAGGTTTTTAATTCATCCTTATCTTCAAACTGATTAAAATTTAAAGAAAAAATGGAAAAGATATTGATAGCCGGTTCTACCGGACAAACAGGAAAAAGGGTTATTGAAATTTTAAATAATACCGAAAATTTTAAGCCAATCGCAATGATTCGTAAAGAGGAACAGAAGCAAATCTTTGACGATATGGATGTTGAAAGCGTGATGGCAGACCTTGAAGGTGATATAGAACACGCTTTTAAAGGAATTGACCGGGTAATTTTTGCAGCAGGTTCTGGTGGTAGCACCGGCCCTGACAAAACCACGGCGGTAGACCAGGAAGGTGCTAAAAAAATGGTTGATGCTGCTAAGAAATTCAACGTAAAAAAATTCATCATGCTTAGCGCGATGGGAACCGATAAGCCGGAAGAAGGTGGAGACCTTGAACATTACCTGAGAGCCAAAAAAGAAGCCGATGATTATTTAGTAGATAGCGGAATTGTTTATACTATCGTTAGGCCAGGTGCTTTGACTGATGATATGGGGCTTGCCAAGGTAAAATTAGACTTAAAACTGAATGAACGTGGAGAAATTTCACGTGATGATGTTGCCTTTTTACTGGTGATGTGCCTTGCCGATCCTTTAGGAAAAAATATGGCATTCGAGGCGCTGGAAGGAGAAGAATCTATTAAATCTGCTCTTATTGAATTGAGCCAGAATAATTAATAAAGAGATCAAATTATAAAATGCTGTTTGATAATTTCAAATATTAGATCCCCGATCCAAAACCGGGGCAGGCTCTGAAACAAGTTCAGGATGACGTTTAAATTACAAACAGCATTTTTTGTTTTATAGATTATCATTCACAAATTTTTCACACCAGGCTTTAATTTCATTCCTGGTGGTTTTAAAAGTCTTCTGAACTTCTTCTTCAGAACCTTCTACTTTTGAAGGATCTTTAAAATTCTGATGTAATCTCACTGCATTTTCCGAAGGAATAAACGGGCAATTCTCGTTCGCGTGATCGCAAACGGTAATGATAAAATCAAAATCTATAGCAGCATATTCATCTACGTGGTTGCTGGTATGGCTAGAAATATCTATTCCATCCTGCTTCATAATGGCTACAGCTTGTTGATTTAACCCATGGGTTTCAATTCCTGCGCTGTAAATTGTAGCCCTCTCTTTGGCAAAATGCTTTAAATATCCATGCGCCATCTGGCTTCTACAAGAATTTCCGGTACAAAGTACGAGTACGTTCTTCATATTAGGTTTTTTAGCAGCAACCACCACCGGGTGCACATGCGTTAGCACTTTCCATTGCCGGCTCTGCAACACCGCAGGTTTCTTTCGCCTTGCAATCGGTTGGATTTACGTCTAATTTCATTAATAAATTTCCATTTTTAATACTAAAGCCGGTTACGAATAATTGAGCGGTGTGAAAATTTGCATTGCTGTATTCAAACTTTACCTCAGCGTCTATATCGTACGCTTTCATTTGGCCAACTTTATCTAAAATAGATAAAGCTTTGGAAACTTGCATAAATTCGGTTTTTCCAATTTCTTCCGGACTTTCCCATAACTGAATAATAGTTTCGTTCCAGGCATCGGTTCCCGCGCCACAGTCTACCGAGTCTATCTTTAGGTGTTTTACTTCGGTAATATGATAATTTGCTCCAACCAATAAGTTGGGTGCGTACTCAAACAACAGGGGTTTTTCCTGATGTTGTCTCAACAAATCGAATAGTTCTGATGTTTTCATAATTTTAATATTTGTATATCGCAATATTACGATTAATAAGAATTAGAAAAAAGAAGAATCAAATATTATTTCTGTTTATACTTAAAAAAGAATGTTTTAGCTTAGAGAAAAGCTTTATCGTTAGGTTCCCAAAGCTCTATTTTATTTCCTTCCAAATCCATAATCCAGCCGAATTTCCCTTCTTCTACTTTTTGAATTTCATCCATAACTTCTACACCTTCGGCTTTTAAAGTTTCCAGCAATTCTTCAAGGTTTTCCACGCGGTAATTCATCATAAAATCTTTTTCTGAAGGTTTAAAATGATTGGTATTTTCTTTAAACGGACTCCATTGAGTAGAACATTTGTTTCCGTTTTCGTCCAGCCACCAAAATGTGCAACCCCATTGGTCTGTATTTAAACCAAGGTGCTTGCTGTACCATTCTTTTACCGCATTCGGATCTTTGGTTTTAAAGAAAACTCCACCAATTCCTGTAACCCTTTTATCCATTTTTTCTGAATTAATTTTCCTGAAAATACGATAATTCGGTAGAAATAATTGCACTACGATCAATTACTAAAACAAGTTACAGATTGCCGCGTCTGCTATCACTTCCTAGCAATGACGAAAAATCATAAAGAATCCCACAGGTCTCGGAGTCCTGTGAGGTTTATTCTAAATATTTAGAAAAAATTACTTTTCTTCTCCTCTTCCGAATTTATCTATGATCTTACCGGCGATTACACTGGCCAGGCGCTCGTGAGATTCTAAGGTCCAACCGGCAACGTGGGGGCTCAAAATCACGTTATTCAAAAACATAAGTTCACGCATAGCATCTGGAATTTGATTTTCTATACTTAACGAAACGTTCTTTTTATTAGAAAAAAGACTTTCAAATGACGCTTTTTCGTATTCCAGAACATCAAGCCCTGCACCAAGTACACGGCCGTCTTTTAAAGCATCTACAAGATCTGCCGTAACTACATTTTTTCCGCGGGCAGTATTTATAAACCAGAACGGTTTTTTATAAGCATCAATAAATTCTTTATTTACCATTTGGTCAGTCTCGGGCGTCCAGGGCGTATGCAAACTTACTACATCACATTTCTCCCTAAATTCTTCTAAAGAGACCTGACGGACATTTTCATCGCCTAAACCCTCTTTAATATCGTAACAGATTACCTCAACTTCAAATCCGCGTAATTTTTTAGCAAAAGCCTTTCCCATATTTCCGTAGCCTACTATTCCCACAGTTTTTCCGTCTAATTCCAAGCCACGGTTTTCTTCACGGTGCCAGAGACCATCGCGTACTTCCCTATCAGCCTTATTTAACCTATTAAAAAGCGAAAGAAGCATTCCTAAAGTGTGTTCGCCTACAGCGTTTCGGTTTCCTTCAGGTGCAGAAAATAAAGTGATTCCGTGTGATTCAGCATATTCTACATCAATATTTTCCAGCCCGGCGCCTACCCTTGCGATAAATTTTAAATTTGGTGCGGCGTCAATAAATTCTTTGTCTATAGTGTATCGACTTCTAATAACGATCCCATCGTAGAGATGTTGATTTTCCAGCGTTTCTTCCCGAGATTGGGTAAAGCCTTCAATATTTTGATGCCCGGCATCTTGTAATTGTTTGATTAAAGTTGGATGATTGGTATCTGAATGTAAGATAATCATTGCTCTAAATTGAGTTTTTAATTTTTATATATAACGCCCGCCGGGATTAAGCTCAAAACTGGCTTATCCGCATTATAAATAAAATTAAGTTAGAAAAAATGGATTTTGAAATGAAGGCGGTTTCATTTGTTTACTCACTAAGTGAGGTTTTATGAGGCTGTGTGAAAATTTTACATCAGGCTGAACTTGTTTCAGCTTCTAACATGCTAGATCCTGAAACAAGTTCAGGATGACAATTCAAACAACCTAATTTAGTTTTCAAATTAATTCCCCAGATTTATTCAAGGGAACTTTCATTACGAAAAACCAAAGTTAAAGAATGATTTTTAAAACTTAAAGCCTGAAGCCTGTTAGTTAAAAACCAAGTACTAATTTAGAAATATAGAAGAAGAGAAAAATTCCGAAGATATCATTGCTGGTTGTGATAAAAGGACCGGTAGCAATCGCGGGATCAATACCTTGTTTATTTAAAATAATGGGTACAAAAGTTCCCACCAGTGCGGCCACAATAATTACCGAAAGTAAAGATGCAGCTATGGTAATGCTCACCAATTGGTCCTGCCCAACAATTAACCCAAATAAAATAACCAGGATTCCTAATGCAACTCCATTTATTAAACTAAGGCCTACTTCCTTTATTAAACGCTGTAATAAGCTACCACGTAAATTATCATTCGCAAGTCCCTGAACAATTATGGCACTGGATTGTACCCCAACATTTCCAGCCATCGCGGCAATTAAAGGAGTGAAAAAGAATAAAATTGGAAATTGCTCCAGGGCTTCTTCAAAACCTTTCATAATATAAACACTGCCCAAACCTCCAAAAAGCCCAAGAACCAACCACGGTAATCGAGCCCTTGTAAGGCGCCATAAACTATCATCGGCTTCTACAGATTCTGAAATACCAGAAGCCATCTGGTAATCTTTTTCGGCTTCTTCTTTAATAAAATCTACAATATCATCAATGGTAATCCTTCCCACTAAACGACCCATTTCATCTACCACTGGAATTGCTTCAAGGTCATATTTCTGCATTACCCGGGCCACTTCTTCGCCTTCAGTATGCACATTTACATAATCTACCTGCGGAATATAAACATCCTGGATATTCGCATGACTTGGTGCGGTGAGTAAATCTTTAAGTGAAAGCCTGCCTTTAAGCTTATTTTTATCGTCTACAACGTAAATAGAATGTACCCTGGTCACATTTTCGGCCTGCTCTCGCATCTCGGTCATACAACCGGTCACACTCCAGTTTTCGTTAACTTTTACAAGTTCCTTAGCCATAAGTCCGCCGGCAGAATCTTCATCGTAGCGCAGCAGTTCTACAATATTATCGGCATGTTCCTCGTCTACGAGTTCGGCAATAACATTTTGCTGGCGCTCGGGAGATAGTTCAGAAATGATATCGGCGGCATCATCGGTATCCATTTCTTCAAGCTCTTCGGCAATTTCTTTTGCTGAAAGGGTATCAAGAATACGTTCCCGCACGCCTTCTTCCAGCTCCATTAATGCCTCGGCCGTTTTCTGGCTGTCCAGAAGCTTAACAATATAAGTAGCTTCTTCTAAAGAAAGTTCAGTTAAAATTTCAGCAATATCAGCGTGGTGCACATCTTCAAGGTGCAATAGCAATTCCTCATTATTCTGCTGTTCTATGAGGAATTGTAATTTTTCTATTAACTCACTACTGATTTGAAACTGCATACGGCTCAATTTTAAGGGTCAAATCTATAAAATCCTGATAACCGAGTTGCTCAGGACGTTTGTCAAATATAGGATCTTCCCTTAAATTATCGGGTAAATCAAAAGTTTTTAAACTATTGCGCATCGTCTTTCTACGCTGCTGAAAGGCGGTTTTTACTACCCTAAAAAATAATTTTTCGTTACATGGCAGGCTAAAATCTTCTTTTCTTGTTAGACGTAAAACCCCACTCTCTACTTTGGGCGGCGGGTTAAAGACTGAAGGCGGAACGGTAAATAAATATTCAGCTTCATAAAAAGCCTGAACCAATACCGAGAGAATTCCGTAGGTTTTATTGCCTTCCTTTTCGCAAATTCGTTTCGCGACTTCCTTTTGAAACATTCCAGAAAACTCAGGAATTTGGTGTTTTAATTCTAAAACTTTAAAAACAATTTGGGTTGAAATATTGTATGGGAAATTACCGATAATCGCAAAAGCCTCGTCCCTAAAAGCAGTTCCTACATCATACTTCAAAAAATCGAATTGATGAATTCTATCTTCCAGTTGCGGATAATGCTCTTGAAGGTAAGCAACACTTTCGGTATCAATTTCTATTACGTCAACCTCAGCATCCTGTTTTAATAAATATTTGGTAAGAACACCCATCCCGGGGCCAATTTCAAGCACTTTATTGTAACCTTTATAGGTAAGGGTTTCGGCTATTTGCTCCGCAACACTTTCATCGGTTAAAAAATGCTGACCAAGATGTTTTTTTGCCCTTACTTCACCGTCTTCAGATTGTGAAGATCTGGATTTTTTCTTATATTTTCCCATAAATTATTGCTCGCTAATTACCTGCATTTCGGTTCTAAAAGCAACAAACTTGCCTTCAAAAGCTTTACTTTTTCCTCTTAACCTTTCAGCATCTTCTTCATAATATTTATCAAGTTCAGCTTTACTTTCGGCGGTGTATTGCACCGAATACGTAATGCCACCCATAGCTTCGGTGACCATCACGCGGGTCATTAAAGCTTTTTTGAATTTTCCGGTATCCAGCATTTCGGGAATATGTTCTTCTTTCATCCATTTTACCCACTCATCGTGAATAGCTTCCTCAATATTTATGGTTACGTTATATATGTACATCTTTATTTTTTAAGGGGTTTCTTCATAATCTCCTCTTAACGCACGGTATTTTTTGCGAGCTTCCACAAAATAAATACTATCGGCAAAATTAAAAATTATTTGTTCGTAATATTCTTTGGCCTTTTCTGGATTTTCCAGCTCATTTGCATATAATTCGGCTAAATAATAATGAGCGTTATCAGCCAAAATATCAGCATTAAAATCTTTGATTATTGCGAGATAATTATTTTCAGCCTTCTGCAGTTGGCCGGTTCCTTCAAATAGTTGAGCTTGTTTTAGCAAAGCTTCATCTTCAATTTTTTCTCCTTTATGAAGGTTTAAAATCTCAGTTAAAAGTTCAATTGCTTCAGAATTTTTCTCCTGAAAAGCGAGCAAATCAGCCCGGGCATATTTTTTAAGCGCGGTTTGGGTAGAATCTTCTATAGAATTGTCTTCAATAAGCAAACTAAGTTCCATCGCATCATTGGCAATAAGTTGCGAAGTAGAAGATTTCAAAACATCCAACTGCTGTTTTGCCCATTTAAAATCCCCCTTAAAATAACTGGTTTTTGCCACTTTAAATCGGGCGTTTTGAGAGATTTGATCGTTTTTAACCAAATTTTGAACCTGGGAATAATAGATAAGCGCTTCGTTAAATTTCTCCTGAAGCACTAAAATATCTGCAAGCGCTAGTTTAATCATCGCTTTATCAAAATCGCGATTCGCCTTATCTGAAACCTGTTTCAATAAAGCGATAGCTTCTTCTTTTTTATTTTGCTTAAAGGCGAGGAAATTTGCGAAATCAAGTTGTAAATTCAGCGTGTTTAGTCCGGTGCCAAATTGTTCTAATAATTCAGTATATCTCTTTTCTATTTCAGAATAATTTTCTTTTTCTTCATTTTCTACCCGCATTTTCAGCAAAAACTGGTTTCCCTGTAACACGATATTTTCTGAAGGAGCTTCTTCTATTACGTATTCAATAATTTCTTTTGCGGCTTCAAAATCTGAAGCTTCCCGAGCCATAACCGCAAGGTTTAAAATACTTTGTAAACTTTTATCACTACGCCTGTATATTGCTTTTTCCTGAGAAAAAGCTTTCAAAAATTCCTCTTCCTGTGTGAAAAGCCAGCTCAGCATTTCGTTATAAAGTAAGCTGGGATCTTTTTGCAGCTTAGTAAGCAACAACCTTCTAAAAATTGTATTGGCTTCACTTGAAGCATCTGCTGAGATATACTTACCGAATTCTCGATTGGCGATGGGGAAAAAATCGGGATTCGTTTCTATAAGTTCCAGGTAATTCTCAAACATAAGTTCGGTTTTACCCTGCTCCCCGTAAATTCTTGCAAGTTGCATATTAAAGTTTAGCTCATTATTTAGCTGCATTGCCTTTTCATAGGTTGCTGCAGCATTTTCAAGCAAACTGTATTTCTGAAAAGTTCTGGCTATGGAATAGGCGTAATTAGGACGAGCATCTACCGCGCTTAAAGCCTCGGCATAAAATTGCTCCGCTCTTTCTGTGTTTTGCTGAAGCTCGTAATTATGCCCCAGCTCTATTAAAAGCGTGGGATTGTTTGCCGAATTATTTAATTTATTTCGAAGTAATTCTTCAGCCCGGGAAAAATTCTCCAATTGCTGATGGCTTTCTACCAATCCGAAAAAATAAGAAGTATTCTGCGGATTTTCCTCAACTAATTTTTCATAGGTTTTCAGGGCTTTTTCAAATTCTCCCTGATCAAAAAAATTACGCGCTAAAACCTCAGACTGCGCGTTGGCACCTGAAAATGAGCAGAAAAAAATAAGAAAAAATAAGACAGAGCGCATCCCGTAAAGATAAGGATTTGCCCTGTGAATCAATATTTTTAAGCGCTTAATCTATAAGGTTGAAACCAGTATACGGCACCAATACATCGGGAACTTTAATTCCATCTTCTGTTTGGTAATTTTCAAGAATTCCAGCCAGGACACGCGGCAAGGCCAAAGCACTTCCGTTTAAGGTGTGCACCAACTCTTTTTTACCTTCTTTATTCTTATAGCGAAGTTTAAGTCTGTTAGCCTGGAAAGTCTCAAAATTTGAAACCGAGCTTATCTCCAACCAACGATCTTGTGCGGTAGAAAACACTTCAAAATCGTAAGTAAGGGCTGAAGTAAATCCAAGATCACCGCCACAAAGTCTTAGAATTCGGTAAGGTAATTTTAGATCGGCCAGAATATCTTTAATATGCTCAACCATATTAACTAAAGCTGCGTAAGAATCTTCAGGTTTTTCAATTCTTACCAGCTCGACTTTATCAAATTGATGTAAACGATTAAGTCCGCGAACGTGGGCGCCATAAGAACCTGCTTCCCGTCTAAAACAAGGCGTGTAGCCGGTACAGGCAATTGGAAAATCTTTATCGGTTAACAAACGGTCACGATACATATTCGTCATAGGCACCTCAGCAGTTGGAATCATATAAAGATCATCAGCTGTGATATGGTACATTTGGCCTTCTTTATCCGGCAACTGTCCTGTTCCCAAACCAGAAGCTTCGTTAATCATTAAAGGCAACTGATATTCGGTATAACCGGCATCAATAGCTTTATCTAAAAAATAAGTAATTAAAGCACGTTGTAAGCGTGCTCCTTTTCCTTTATAAACCGGAAATCCGGCGCCGGTTACTTTATTTCCCAGTTCAAAATCTATGATATCGTATTTTTTGGCAAGTTCCCAGTGTGGCAATGAACCCTCTGCAAGTACGGGCACATCACCCTCTTTAAAGATCTCCTCATTATCATCTTCTGAAGTCCCGGCGGGCACAGATTCGTGTGGTACGTTAGGAATAGTATAGAGTAAGGTTTCAAGTTTCAAGATTATTTCTGAAAGTTCCTCTGAAAGCGCTTTAGAATCTTCTTTTAGTTTCCCTGTTTTCTCTTTAATCAGGTTGGCTTTTTGATGTTCGCCATTTTTGAACATCATACCAATTTCTTTGGAAAGCCTGTTCGATTCAGCTAAAATATCATCGAGTTTTACCTGGGTGGCACGACGTTTTTCGTCTAACAGCAGTACCTCTTCAAGAATACTTTCAGCCTCAAAATTTCGTTTTTTGAGTCCCTTGATAAATTCTTCTTTATTTTCCCTGATATTATTAACCTGTAACATAGCTTTCTATTTCCTAATTTGAAGCTGCAAATGTAAGAAAAGCACTGAAGACTTTTAATCTAATTTTGAAGGTAAAATCCAATCGTGGTGTTTAAAATGCTGCCATTCTTCTGCAGCGAGATCTACTTTTGGATCAATAAAAGGCTCATAAGGGCGCCCATTGATACTTATCTTAGATTTTACTAACACCTGTATCTCTTTCCCCTTTTCAGCATATTCTTTTTCGAGATGTTGAGCAAACTGCCACATCATATCGGGTTTAGCACTTACCGAGCGAATTTGTTTTCGGCTTAAATAGCGTGCTTTATTCACATACGTAGTGTCTCTTTTTCCTTTTTCAACCACTTTAAAAGTGGTGTTTCCAGAACGGGAGCGCAACATCATACGCCAGCTTAGTCGATGGCCTTCTTCCGTCCAAAGTACATTATCCTGAAAAAACCAATGTCTTAACGGTAAAGCGATTTGCACTACAAACCAAATAGAAAGCACTGTAATTAATGGTTTTCTATACGAGGGGATAACAATTTCTCCTTTATTATAATAAGGTTTTTTATTCCGAAGAATGTATTTATTGATCTTTTCTGAAGGAAAAAAGAAGAGGCAAAAAGCCAGCGATAAGTAAGGAAAAATACCAATATGAAAAATAAAACTATTAAACAGGTGAAAGAAAATGGCAAGGATAAAAGCCGGCATTCTTGTTGGTTTCCATAAAAGCGCCGGGATAATTAATAAATCGAAGATTAACCCAAAATAAGTTATTACATACCTAACCCATCCCTGCTGAAGAAATTCTCCCACCAGCCAGTAATCGGCTTTTCCACGCATTAGCATAGCCGGCAAAGTACCATCAAGCCAATCTGGATATAATTTTGCAATTGAAGCGTAAGTATAAACTATCCATAACTGTAGCACGATAAAAAGCCAAACCCATTTTGGCATGGAAATTTTCTTTAACGCAGGTTTTTTCCAGGCGTCAATGGAAAAATAGCGATGTGCGGGAAGAAAAAACATTATTCCGCATAACAGCATCAGCAAATAATAATGATTGTTATAGGAAGATTTCTGCATCAGGTAAACTCCCGCCCACATAATGGTGTAGCAAAAAATACTGAAACGATATTTAAAGCCCAGCATTACAAAAATACCGAACAGCCCTAAAATTCCGTAGTAATATAACATTCCGTTTCCTGGCAGCGGTTGCAGGAATTCAAAACCTATAAAATTAAAAGTAAAGTCGGGCTCAATGAGAGTTCTACGAATCCAACCGGTGAAAATTGCGCCAACGGCTTCAATGGTAATAAGCAAGCCAAAAATAATTCGGAAAGCAATAAGCGCCGAATTATCTACTTGCTTAAAAAGCCATTTATTGAGCATAATTATCTCTAATGTATTGCCTTGAAAAAGCTTCGTCCTGTTTCATTGCGATTTTTAAAGCATTTACAGAATCAAATTTTTTCTCATCGCGAATCCTTACCAGCATTTCTATTTTTAGCTCGATGCCATAAAGATCCCTGTCCAGGTTAAAGAAATAAGTTTCTATGGTTTGGTCTTTTCCTCCCACCGTGGGATTGGTGCCAATATTCATCATTCCAAAGAAGCGTTCTCCTTTAATTTTAGAACACACAACATACACCCCGTTTTTCGGAATTAACTTATAATCTTCTTCAATATTTAAATTAGCGGTAGGATAATTAAATTCTTTTCCCAATCCACGGCCTTTTACCACCTTTCCGGTTAAGCAAAAAGGAGATTGCATATAACTATTAGCCTTTTCTACCCGCCCTTCTAGAAGCGCATTTCTAATTTTTGTAGAACTAACCGCGACCTGATCTACTTCTTGTTTGGTGATCTCTTCTACATCAAAACCATATTCTTCACCAAACTGTTTTAAGGTATTGATATCTGCGGTACGATTTCTACCAAAACGATGATCGTAACCAATAATTACTTTTTTTGCTTTTAAACGATTTACCAGAATATCACGAACAAATTCTTGCGCGGTAAGTCTTGAAAATTGTTGGGTAAAAGGATGCACCACCAAATGATCTATCCCTGTTTTTTCAAGGATTTCGGTACGTTCTTCTATAGTATTTATAAGTTTTAACCCGCTTTCTTTTTGCAGAACCATTCTTGGGTGCGGAAAAAAAGTAAAGATAACAGATTCAAGGTTTTCAATTTTGGCGGCATCTACCAGCCGTTTTATAATTTTTTGATGCCCGGCGTGAACCCCGTCAAAAGTACCGATGGTGACTACGGTTTGTTTCTCACCTTTAAAAGCATTTGCTCCTTTATGTATTTTCAAGGCCAACTTATTTTCCGTTAAATGAATTCATAGTATTTGAAACGCCTGCAGTGCCAAAAGATTTTACCAATTCGGCTGATTTCTGTAAACGTTCTGGCAATTCTTTTCTCTCTTCTTCTCCCCATTCTCCTAAAACATAATCTACCTGCTGGCCTTTAGAAAACTCATCACTAATTCCAAATCTAAACCTATTGTATTTTGTGGTGTTTAAGGTATTTTGAATGTCTTTTAAGCCGTTATGGCCACCATCACTACCTTTAGTTTTTAGCCGAATAGTACCGAATGCTAAATTTAAATCATCTGTAATTACCAATAAATTCTGTAATTCAATTTTCTCTTTTTGAAGCCAGTAGTTAACAGCCTTCCCGCTTAAATTCATATAAGTTGAAGGTTTTAGCATTATAAAGGTTCGGCCTTTAAACTTAAATGTAGCTATATCTCCTAATTTTTCTGTAGAAAAACTCACCTCTTCCTTTTCGGCTATATAATCTAATATTTTGAATCCAATATTGTGACGGGTGTTCTCATACTTAGGACCTGGATTTCCCAGTCCTACGATCAAAAATTTCTTCATGGGATCTTGTTCTTCTTCCTGGGGCTTTTTCTTACTGAGTATTTTTCCGAAGAAAGACAGCATAACAATTGTTTTGGTAAAGATAAAATTATTAGAATATCTAACTAAAAGTTTTTACCCGATAATCCAGATTTAAATGCTGAACTGGCTTCCCAGGTTGCTTGTTAAGATTTATTTTGAAAGACTTTTAAAACAAAAAAAGCACCCCCTTTGGGATGCTTTTAAATTTTTGTTGAAAAAAGAAAAGATTAATTATCTTCTCCTTCTTTAACTGCAGCAACATCATCTGTTTCAGTAGATGGTACTTCATCTGCTGGTACTTCGTCTTCATCTTCGTCGTCCTCAAGGGCAACAATGTTACGTGAAGTTCTAACCTGGCAAATTACTGTGTTGTCTGGATGCTGAATCTCGTAAGACTCGTCTGCAACTGCAGTAACATAAAGTTTTTGACCAATTTTAAGTTTGGTTACATCTGCAGTAATATAATCTGGCAATTCGTTAGCCAAACCTCTTACTTTTAAACGACGTAGGTTGTAACGTAAAACACCACCATTTTTAACCCCTCTCGCAACACCTTCGGTATGGATAGGAATTTCCATAGTGATTGGTTTATCCTCACTAATCTGGTAGAAATCTACGTGCAAAATAGCATCGGTAACCGGGTGGAATTGGATATCCTGAAGAATAGCGTTAAACTTCTCGCCGTCTTCAAACTTAATTTCCACTGTATGCACATCTGGGGTGTACACAAGGTTATTAAACGAAATTTCTTCTGTTGCAAAGTGCAACGGCTTGGCATCTCCCCCGTATAATACGCAAGGAACCTGTCCAGCATTACGTAGGGCCTTCGTGGCTTTCTTTCCTACGCTTTCTCTTTTAGATCCGTTGATCGTAATTGATTTCATTGTTGAAAAATTTTAGGCTGCAAAAGTAGCGCTTTTTTCCTTTCTATAAAACCCTGACTTAAAATTCTTTAAAAAGAAAATTATAATTGAGAATTCAAGCTAAAAAACTGAATATTAACTATGAATAATGGGTTTGATTACATAATAAATTTAGAACTAATAGATTCATTGTTATGTACCCTATTCATAACATCGGCAAAAAGATTGGCACAGCTTACAACCTTAATTTTTTTACTTTCTTGCTTTAGCGGAATAGAATCGGTCACTATTAATTCCATTAGTTTTGATTTTTCAATCTTTTCATAAGCTCCGCCAGAAAGTACCGGGTGGGTACAAATAGCACGCACACTTTTTGCCCCGCGTTCCATCATTAAATCGGCAGCTTTAGTAAGTGTTCCGGCAGTATCTACCATATCGTCTACCAAAACCACATTTTTACCTTCTACGTTACCAATAAGCTCCATGTGCGAGATCACATTGGCTTTTGCTCTCTGTTTGTAACATATTACCACATCGCTCTCCAATGCTTTAGAGTATGCATAAGCTCGTTTAGACCCTCCCATATCTGGCGATGCAACTGTTAAATTATCTAATCCTAATTTCTTTAAATGTGGAAGAAAAACCGTGGAAGCGTAAAGGTGATCTACGGGTTTTTCGAAAAATCCCTGAATTTGATCGGCGTGCAAATCCATAGTTATAATTCTGGTCGCTCCTGCGGTTTCCAGGATACTGGCAATCATTTTGGCAGCAATTGGGACTCTGGGTTTGTCTTTTCTATCCTGACGTGCCCAACCAAAATATGGAAGCACCGCTGTAATATGTCTCGCCGAAGCTCTTTTTGCAGCATCAAGCATTAAAAGCATTTCCATTAAGTGGTCTGCACCCGGGTGGGTAGAACCAATAATAAAAACTCGCGAACCGCGAACCGATTCTTCAAAAGAAGGCTGAAACTCGCCATCGCTATAAGTTGAAGTAATTACATTTCCTAATTTGGTGCCGTAAGCGGCCGCTATTTTTTCAGCTAAAGCTTTACTCTGGGTACAGGAAAAAATCTTAGCCTCTGGAATTACGTTGGGCATGTTGTGTTGTTTTTGTGAATGTTGTTTGTTGTGCTGCAAATTTAGAAATTAATTCCTTTCACACCTCACGAATATGTTTAGACTGAAACTTTAAAATTGGAAAAAAACATTTGGGGATGGGAAAAATTTTTTACTTTTGCCGTCCACTTGCTCGAGTGGCGGAACTGGTAGACGCGCTGGATTCAAAATCCAGTAACTTCGGTTGTGCGGGTTCGATTCCCGCCTCGAGTACTTTTTAAACATCAAACAACATCGAAACCCCGTAAAACTCAATGTTTACGGGGTTTTTCTTTTTTTACAATATCATATCATTTAAACAGGTATTAAAAGTGTCTTATTTGGGGAAGCCTTCTATTTATAATTAGCTGTCAAAATTGAGTATAAACAGGATCGGCTAATATTAGACAAATGAAATTCAATATCCCGCGATAAACTTGTTTCTAAATTATTAAAATAAAGAAGAATTGTGATAAAAGTTCGCATCTTAAACTCCTACCAATACTGGTCTCAAATCAAAAGTAAGGATTTTCCTTACTTTTAGTAAGGATTAAATTTCTACTTTTTGATTATCAAAGTTTAATTTTCCGGTCTATTAACTTTTTAATCAAACATTTTATGAAGACCCAAAATCTATTACTAGGCATCCTGGCAACAGGTGCATTATTCACTTCCTGCCAAAAGGAAGAAGCTACCACTCCAGAGGAAACTCAAATAGAGGAAACCACTCAGGAAACTAAAATCTCTAAGGAAGACCTTAAACAAATTGCAAATTTACACTTTAACACAGAAGATGCTGAGACTATAGATTTCCTGCTTCCTAATGGGGAGACTAAAAAATCTTTTCTTATTGAAGGAGATATTTTACTGGACGAGGAGCAATTAGAAAGTATGAGCTCTGCCAGCGTAACCGATAAACAGTACCGAACTTACAATTTGGTTTCATCACCAAGAAACGTAAATGTTATTGGTTTTACAGGTGGCTCTGGGCAGGGATTAACCTCAAAACAGCGTACCGCCTTGCAGCGAGCAATTACCAATTATAATTCCCTGAATATCGGCCTTAACTTCACGCTTACTTTTGGTACAAATTATGGGCCGTACGACATCGTGGTATACCAAAATTCTAATGGCCAGGCCGGCGGGGTAGCCGGTTTCCCAAGTGGAGGAGATCCTTATAAATATGTACAAATTTTCTCTGGAATGGAAAACTACAGTACCGCAACTAACGAGCACGTGATTACTCACGAGATAGGCCACTCGGTAGGTTTACGTCATACCGATTGGTATAGCCGCCAAAGCTGTGGGCAAAGCGGCGAATCAGCCGGTTCTGATGGAGCTGTTCATATTCCTGGCACCCCAACGGGATTTGACTCCAACTCTATTATGCTTGCCTGCTTTAGCTCAAGCGAAAGCGGAAATTTTGGTTACTATGATGAAGTAGCCCTGGAATATCTTTATTAATGTTAAACAATTTGAAATAGTCTTAATTTGTTAGCAGAAAATGGATGTCTGCAAAGGCATCCATTTTATTATTAAACCCGGAACACACGAACGGGAAAAAATTCTATAATTTAAAAACATAAACGATTATGAAACTTAGAGCAACATTATTTGGTACACTTTTTTTAGCAACTTTTTTTATGTCTTGCGAGCCGGAAGCGCTACCCGAAGACCAACCTCAAATGGACAACGAAATAATAAATATTGAAAAAACTGCTTCAGGGGATGAAAGCAACCCAATTGATGACAGAAGAAATGAAGATTAAAACCAGAAAGCTGAATCCTACGCTTTTTTCGTAATTTTGAAGGTCTTCTAATTTTATTTTCATTGTATTTAAGAATCTGCTTATTACTTTTTTTCCTTATTACCTCATGTAATATAGATAAAACATCCAATTCTACTCAAAAATATAATAACCTCAAGCAAATTCTTTTAGATGAGAAGGAACCTAATGCCCGCAACCGATTATTAAATAAAATTCCTGATGATTCTCTCAAAAATAAACTTCAATTAGATTTAGCTTACGAATTTTACTTAAAAGAAGACTCTACCCGGTTCCGTTACTGGAATTCCCAGGCTAAAAAAATGGCAATAAATTTAGATTTAGAAGCAAATATTGCTTTAACTAATTGGGACCTTGGGAACTTTTTTTATCGGGACCATATTATAGACAGTTCTTATTATCATTATAATCTTGCATACGAACAATTTTTAAAAGCCGATAAAGACCTAAAGGCAGGCAGGATGTTGCTTAATATGGCTATTCTGCAAGAAAAGGTAAAAGATTATATAGGTAGTGAAAACACAACCTTTCAGGCACTGGATTTAATAGAAGAATCCACAGATAGTCAAAATTATGTTTATCCTGCAAATAATAATCTTGGTATTATTTATAATGGTTTAGGAGATTATTCACAGGCTCTTAAATATCACCGAGCAGCACTGAAAAATGCGGAATTTTTGGAAGATCCGGTAAAATCGGCACGATCTCTAAATAATCTGGGCGTTGTTTATCAAAAATTGGGAGACCATAATAATTCTATTCTTAATTACACCAAGGCTTTACAAATAGACAGTATTCTTCAGAAGGATACCGAGCTTTATGCAATGCTTACCGATAATTTGGGCTATTCAGAATTTAAACTTGGTAATTATCAGGTAGCATCATTTCTTTTCCATACAGCCCTTAAAATTAGGGATAGTATTCAGCACGAATCGGGAATTGTAATCAATAAACTTCATTTAGGGGAATATTATCTTAAAAATAGTGATACCACTAAGGCATTGCAATATACCAAAGAGGCTAATAGCCTTGCAAATACAACTAGCAATAACCGCGATTTGCTGGCGTCCTATAGTCTTTTAGCGAAAATTGAACCGCAAAAAGCACCAGAATACCTGGACAGCTATATTCAGTTAAACGACAGTTTATTGCAGGAAGAACGGGCTATTAGGAATAAATTTGCCAGAATTAGATTTGAAACCGATCAATATATTCAAAAAACACAAGAGCTTAGTAACGAAAAATTATGGCTTAGTTTAATTGCCGTAATTCTAGCTTCAGTATTGTTCCTTTTATACCTGTTAAGCTCACAAAGAGCAAAGAATAAAGAACTTAAATTTCAAAAAGAACAACAGGAATATAACGAAGAAATTTATAAACTTCTGCTTAAACAGCAAACCAAACTGGAAGAAGGTCGACAAGAAGAACGGGCAAGAATTTCAGGAGAACTACATGATGGTATACTGGGTAAACTTTTTGGAATTAGAATGAATTTCGGCTTGTTAAATTTAAATGCTCCCGGCCAGGTTTCAGCTAAATACAACCAACTTTTAGATAAATTACAACTTACCGAAGAAGAGATTAGACAAATTTCGCATAACCTTATTAGAGAAGTTTCTGGCTCTCATCTTAATTTCGCAAAACTCTTAAAACAGCTTGTAGCCGACTACCAAAACCTAACTTCAGCAAAAATTGAATTTTCTTTTGATGATAATATTGATGGGGAATTAATTGATGAAAATATTCAAATTAATTATTATCGTATTTTACAGGAAGCTTTGCAAAATGTGGTTAAACACGCTGAAGCTACGTTAGTAAACATAAAAATAACCCGGGAACAGGACGTGCTTGTAATGGAAATTAAGGATAACGGAAAAGGTTTTGACAAACGAAAAAAAGTTAAAGGTATTGGTTTAAAAAATATGCGGGACCGAATGGAAAAAATTGATGGTATGTTTACATTTAAAACTTCAGCTATGGGTACAGATCTCTTATTTAGGGTTAAAATTTATAAAAATGGATAAATCGGTTTCCGTATTAATTATAGACGATCATCCAATTATTGCCAATGCCTACGAGTCTGCCTTAGAAAGTTTTGTAAACCAGAATGCCTCGTACAATTTTAAAATTACCAGCGTTTATAGCCTGGACGAGGCGCAGTTATTGCTTGATAACAGCAATTTTATAGAAGATCTTGATCTGGTTTTTTTAGATATGCGTTTACCGGCGAGCACCGACGGAAAGCTTGTCTCTGGAGAAGATTTTGGGAAGGTGCTACGATTAAGAAAACCCAATATTAGAATTATAGTTTCTACTACTTTTAAGAGGGTGTAAATTAAACTCTGTCTGAATTGAATTATTTATTAATTTCATTCATACAGAATTATGACAACAAAAGAACAACAAGAATTCGAGAAGAAGGTACTTGACCAGTTCATGTCTGGCAAGAG
>NZ_JAFLQX010000016.1:0-108732 GCF_017579965.1 Salegentibacter sp. BDJ18 | reverse complement strand
GCTCTTGCCAGACATGAACTGGTCAAGTACCTTCTTCTCGAATTCTTGTTGTTCTTTTGTTGTCATAATTCTGTATGAATGAAATTAATAAATAATTCAATTCAGACAGAGTTTAATTTACACCCTCTCAAGTGCAGATTATAGACCAGTATATCGATTAAAGAATAAAATAATTGAGCAACCTCAGGTTGTATACCTGCTAATTCCCATTTTTATTGTCCTAATACTTCTGCTTGACAATCTTATCATTCTGTAATTACTCCTATTTCCGCAATTCCCAGAACTTCCGTATCATCAGCACTTCGTTTTCCTACGAATTTAAAATATCGTGCCTTTGTAGTTTTAAATTCAATAAGCTGTTCTATAGGATTATTTTTAATATTTGAAAATTCACCTTCACTTACTTTCTTCCATTGTTTTCCATTTTCGCTAAGCATAAATTCATAATCTGCAATTACACCCTGGGGCCATCTACTTTGTTGGGGTAAATAAGTAAATCCTTTTAAATTATAAATTTTACCGAGGTCTACTATTACCTCCTGCGGAAGTTTCCCTTGTTTTGTCCATACTGAATTTTCATCGGCATCGATAATTTTCTCTGCATCGTCATTTTCATTTAATACTTTCCAATCCTTCTTAGGTATATCCAGCCTAATGTTTGAAACTTCACTATAGGAATTAGTTCCGGGGTTATATGCTACAGCCATTACGCGGGTAGGATCCTGCAATAAGAATCCTTCAGAATATCGTTTAGAATCCTTGTTAGGCTCTTCTCCATTTAAGGTATAATAAAGCTCCAGGTTTTTATCATAGCTTTCAATGCTAATCAAACCATCTTTATGCTGAACAATTTCCGGAGCTTCCATCACTAAAGGTGCCTTATAAACTTCAATATTTGAAATTAAAGGTCGTGCTTTAGCATCCGTAATATTCAAACGCAAGGCAGAAACTTCTACAAGATCAAACCTTAATATTCGCTTATAGCCTATGGTAGTCTCAGATGCTATTTCCTTCCATTCTCCATTAATCTTCCCTTCTAAAGTAAAAGACTTCACACGCTGTCCTAAAGCAATATATTCCTGAACTACAAACCGGTTAACCTCCTGCAGCTCATCGAACTCAATCATTATATTTGACTTTATGGTTTCCTTTTGTGGCATCCAATAAGCCTCAGTATCCCCATTAGTAGCATTTTGAGCACTATAATGAGAGCCTGCCTCTGAAGATGCTGTAGCTATAGCGTCTATAGCCAAATTTTCAGCAAAATCTTTATCTAACTGCTTTCGCAACTTCATCAATTGTTCTACGTCATTTTCGTGCACCAAACCACGGGTATCCACAGGCAAATTCAATAAAAGTGAAGCATTACGACCAACTGATTTATAATATATATCCAGCAATTCGGGTAATGATTTTACCTGGTGATCCTCCCGGGCATGATAATACCAACCCGGTCTAATGGAAACATCGGCTTCGGCAGGTATCCAATGGGTACCATCTTCATGGCCATATTGCAGTTCCTTATGTCTTCCAGATCCTGCATACATTTCATCTTTTTTGATTAGGGCCCAGTTGGTTTTTCCAGCAAATCCTTCTTCATTGCCCACCCAACGTACGTCTGGACCATTATCTCCAAAAATAACAGCATCAGGTTGATGTTTACGAATAATAGAAAAAACCTGATCCCATCCATAATAATCTCTATGGTCAATTTTTCGGTTTTCATTCGCACCACCGTAATAACCGGTCCCGCCATTAGCTCCATCAAACCAAACTTCGAAAATCGGTCCGTAATTGGTCATTAACTCTTCCAATTGCCTATGAAATATCTGCACATATTCTTGCCTGCCATATTCCGGATTGTTACGATCCCAGGGAGATAAGTAAACTCCAAATTTTAGTCCGAATTCCTTACAGGCTTCTGCCAGTTCTTTCACTACATCTCCATCGCCATTTTTCCAGGGAGAATTTTTAACTGAATGCTCCGTGGTTTCTGTAGGCCAGAGACAAAATCCGTCATGATGTTTTGCCGTTAAGATTATCCCTTTCATCCCGGCATCTTTAGCGGTTTTTGCCCATTGTCTTATATCGAGGTTCGTAGGATTAAAATTCTTGGGAGATTCGCCGCCTTCGCCCCACTCCATATCGGTAAACGTATTCATATTAAAATGAACAAAACCGTAGTATTCCAAATCCTGCCAGGCTAATTGTCGGTCCGATGGTATCGGACCCACAGCTTTTGGTTCGGTAACTTCCGTAGTTTTACAGGAAATCAAACATATTGCGATTATATAGGGGAAGATATTTCTCAGCATTTTATTGTTTTTCAAGGTTTTTATCTAATACTATTGCTTTCCCAGCTTCCAGGTAAATGCTTTTTTCCATATCGTCATATTTAATTTTAATATTTTTTTCTTTTGGTGATTGTAAGCGTATTTTTTCAACTTTATTATTGTTCCAAACAATGTCTACCAATACATTTCCGCGAGCCTTTAAACCTTTAATATGTCCTTGCTCCCAGGCTTCAGGTAATGCCGGTAGTATCCGTAGAAAACCTTCATGAGATTGCAATAGCATCTCAGCAATACCGGCGGTATATCCAAAATTTCCATCAATTTGAAAAGGAGGATGTAAATCGAATAAATTATCTGCCAGAGAAATTTCAAAAAACTTATGAATGTTTTCCCTTGCAGCTTCAGGATCAAATAATCGTGCATTAAAATTTATCATCCACGCTCTACTCCAACCTGTTCCTGCACCCCCATGTTTTAATCTATAATCAATAGATTTTTGCGCACCTACAAATAAATTGGAATCGACCTCCGTGATTCCTGAACCTGGATGAAGCGCGTATAAATGCGAAAGGTGTCTATGTCCCTTTTCAGGTTCCTCATAGGCTTTGGTCCATTCTAAAATCCTGCCATCAGGTCCTAGTTTTAACCCTGGGGTTAATTTGTTTCTTTTTTCTTCTATTTCTGCTAAAAAAGCATCTTCTATATCTAGAATTTCTGCGGCTTTTAAGGTGTTATCAAATACTTCGGCGATTATTTGATGCCCCATAGCACTGCCATAAGAAAGTGCTACTCTTTCTCCCTGCTCATTGATGTAAGAGTTTTCGGGAGAAGTTTCCGGGAAAGAAACAAAACTTCCAGTTTTTTCATTTTTAACCAACCAGCCGGCATAAAATGTAGCAAACTCCTTTAAAACGGGATAAGCGATAGTTTTAAGAAATTCTTTATCCTGAGTGAATAGATAATGTTGCCAAAAGTGTTGTGCAAGCCATCCGCCGCCGTGAATCCAACTGCCCCAATAAGCCTCACGAGCCTGCATATAAGGTGCGCCCCATAGATCGGAAGCATTATGAAGCACCGCTCCTTCTAAACCATATTGTTCTCTCGCCGTGTTTTTTCCCCGCTCAACCAAACGTTTAGTATAGTCAAATAACGGTTCGTGAAGTTCACTAAGGTTAGTGACTTCTGCCGGCCAGTAATTCATTTGTAAATTTACATTTAAGTGATAATCGGCATTCCAGGGGGCGGCAATATGCTGATTCCATAACCCCTGTAAATTGGCCGGATTTGTGCCGGGCCTGGAAGAAGAGATTAGCAAATACCTACCATATTGGAACAAGTCGGTAATTAGTGCCCGGTCTTCCTTTCCTTTCTTAAAAGCCTCCAGTCGTTTATCGGTTGGTATGCTGCCATTAACACCTTCGTCAAGGGAAAAGTCTACTCTTGTAAATAATTCCTGGTAATCTTTTTTGTGCGATTCTAATAATTCAGCAACAGTTTTTTTACTAAGCTTCTCTAATGCCAGTCTATTTTTCTGCTGAAAATCTTCAGTATAAAAGGAAGTATTACCTACCAGGTACAAGGTCACTTCTTTAGCACCTTCTATTTTTAAGCCGGATCCATTGGAATAAATTTCCCCCGAATCGGATTCAGCCTGGAGTAAAGTTTCAAATTTAACCCCATAATCCAAAGGTTTAGGTTTTGAATTTTTTGCGGCACCCATCTGGGTAATTTCACCTAACATGGAAATTTGATTCTCGGCAGGGTTTCTTACTTCTACTGTTTTATGACCTTCATCTTTCGGGCGATCTAAGTTCACACTAAAATTTAATCCTGCTTCTGCCGTTGTACTTAATTGAATTATAATGGCATCTTCTGCTGCGGTTGCAAAAATTTTACGATGATGTTGCTCGCCGTTTATAGTATAGCTTACTTCTGCCAAAGCATCATTTAAACTAAGGCTTCGTCTATAATTCCCAATGTCTCCGGCATGTTCAAAATCCAGATAAAGATCTCCCATAGTTTGATGGGATTTTACAATATCTTTATTTGAAAACCTATCTATAATTTCTTTATCGGCGGTACTGGTTTTTCCCTTTAGAATTAACTTCCTGATGTGATCCAAATCTTTCGGGCTTCCTTTTGAATCGCCCCAATCAGGGCCACCGGGCCAAAGCGAATCTTCATTTAATTGAATTCGCTCATTCTTCGGGTTCCCGAAAATCATTGCTCCCAACCTACCATTTCCTATGGGCAGTGCCTCCATCCAGTCTGATGCAGGCTGCGCATACCATAGCACATGTTCATTTAAGTCTTCTTTATCTTCTTTTTTCTCTTTAGGAGCCGAACATCCCAGCCCGAGTGCCAGAATTAAAAGCAATGATTTTTTGATCATAATTTGTAGAATTTAGCAGTATTCTGCATCATATTTTTTAGATAATGAATTTCTTATGCTTTCTAACCTCTATTCTTCAAAGAAACTTCCAAAACATCCGTACCTTTTCTTAATCAGATCACGACCCGGTTCTTTTCTGGAGTTTCAATGCGTATTAATTTTGTATTATTTTCCTTATTGTTCAATTTTAAAGGTCCAGGCATCGTGGCCTGGCAGTTCGCGATACTTAATTTCTGAGGTATCAATAATAAGTTTATTATTATCATAAGTCCAGGGTAAATCCCTGTCTAATCCTAGCAAACTAATTTTAGCATCATCTGAAGGTTTTTCCACCTCAAGTTCTAAACGCTCATCGGGCCATTGAAAACTTATAGCATAGAGTGCATTATTATTCCTGGTATAACTCAAATAAGTTTCCTTAGAACTATAAGTTACCTTCAATCCTCTATTTTGCTTTGTTTGGTCGGTAAAAAAAGCATTTGCAGGAACAATTTTCTTTTCGGCGTTAGCTTGTTGCCAGTAGAGTTTTATTTTAGCATTTTGCTTTTTTTCGCGGTAATTTATTTTGATAGAAGTTAATTCGTTCGCTTTTAATCGAATCTCACCTTTATCAGAAGTCCCGGTACTGGCTCCCATAACCTCAGCTTCGTTATCGGGCGCCGTATAATTGCTATTTATGATAATTTCATCATCAATTTGCACCATAGCTTCATCATCTACCTCAATTTCAAAAGTATATTTTCCTGTTTTCGGCGCTACGATAAATCCTTCCCAGCTTGCCCGAAAATCGTCTTCCCTTATTCCTTTTATTGGTGAATTTCTTACCCAGTTAAAATCGATCGTACTGTCAATCCTTTTGCGACTAATCTCCTGTTCTTCCCCTGTTTTAGAATAGGGCTGAGCACCATAAATTGCCTCTCCATTTATTTTAAGCCAGGTTCCTAATTCTTTTAAACGCTCTTGCTGAATCATAGGAATTTGCCCATCGGCTCTTGGCCCAACATTTAGAATCATACCACCGCCATTTGCTACGGTTTGTACAAACCGCTGAATGAGTTCTTTCCCGGTTCCATAGGCTTCCAAATCTTCATTTCGGTTTAAACCAAAACTACGTCCAATACCCCTAACTTCGGCCCAGGGCCTTTCTGTTTCGGTTATTCCAGAACTGTATTCCGGAGTTAAGAAACCAACATCCAGGCCGTGACCCCAGCGATTATTTACTATGGCTTCTTCCCCTACCGTTTCGTAATACCAGTTTATAAGCTGTGGAGCCTGCCATTGTTCAGCAGTATTGTACCATTCCCCATCGGTAAAAATTAATGATGGCTTATATGAATTGACTAATTCTTTAAACTGCGGCACCATATATTCTTCAACATATTGGCCAATGCTATCATGAGGATCTGTATACCAGCGATGTAAAGGATGATTCCATTCAGCTAAAGAATAGTATAGCCCCATTTTAAGGTTTTCATCCCTAACAGCTTCTGTTAATTCGCCAACTATATCACGTTTTGGACCGGTATCAACACTATTCCAGTTTCGGTTAAATTTACTTGGCCATAATGCATACCCATCGTGATGTTTTGAAACCAAAACCACATATTTAGCTCCCGCCTCTTTAAATATCTCAGCCCATTCGGCTGGATCAAAAAGTTCGGCTTTAAATTCTCCGGCAAAATCTTTGTAATTGAAGCTTGGCCCGTAGTTCTCTTTCACAAAAGTAGTACGCAAACTATCATTGGTTTGTAAGCCTCTCAAAAACCATTCAGCATAAGACTCTTTGCCTCCATAAGCTGGTACAGAATATAATCCCCAATGTATAAAAATACCGAGTTTTGCTTCCTTAAACCATTCTGGGTAACCGTGTTCCTTTATGGCTTTTTCTTCCGGAGATTGTGCAACTC
This sequence comes from Salegentibacter sp. BDJ18, assembly GCF_017579965.1. Classification (NCBI taxonomy): domain Bacteria; kingdom Pseudomonadati; phylum Bacteroidota; class Flavobacteriia; order Flavobacteriales; family Flavobacteriaceae; genus Salegentibacter; species Salegentibacter sp. BDJ18. The sequence goes on along the minus strand of NZ_JAFLQX010000016.1, from coordinate 102,139 downwards.
CCTGAAAACCAATTAAAATACCAAGAAATATTATTGTTTTTTTCAATTTCATTATCCGTGTAAGTTTATAAATGCTTCCCCGTTAAAGAGATACCGGTCAAATCAAAGTTTAATTGATTGTTAATTACTATATTTATTATATAATCGCTCTACTTCTTTGTAGTTAGGGTAAAATTTTCAACTTGATTTAAAGCTATGGCGTAGGCGCCAAGCATAATTGCTTTACTTGTTCCCAAGCGTGAAATCCCTATTGGAATTCCTTTGTTCGCCATAAATTCGACGTCACGGGAAGAAAATGGAATTTTTACTTTTTTTGTAGCTCTGCGATAAAATTCGTTTTTGCTTTCCTTCTCTTCAAAAGAAAAAGCCCGGGATACTATTCGAGTCAACTTTTCTCCTTTACGAGTTTTAATTTCGCCATTTAAATGTTTTAAAATTTGAGGAAGTAATAATTCAGAAGAGCCAGACATCCCTCCACCAATCACCACTGCACCGTCTATTAAGGTAATTATATTTGCCAATGCTTCAGCCGCCACCTGGGCCATATTATCATAAGCCGTTATTGCAGCTTTTTTATTTCCATTTCCATTTCCAATTGCTATTTCAAAGATCTCCTTTGGACTGCGTTCCTCGCTTTCGCCCGATAGATTTTTATAATAATGTTGAATTCCCCGTACACTGACACTTTCTTCTGCTATGATTTCGGGCTCTAGCAAATTACGCATTAACCAGACCTCACCTCCAGCCGAGTTATCGCCTTCGCAAATTTGATTATTAATTACAATACCACCTCCAAAACCAGTGCCCAGGGTAATACCAATAAGATTTTTAAACTTTTTATTGATTTCAAAATCTCTAAAACCGTTATTAACCTCTGGTAGAAAACCACCAATACTTTCTCCATAGGTAAATAAATCTCCATCGTTATTAATAAAAGTAGGTAGATTAAAATAATCTTCTAAGAAAGGCCCTAAAGCAACACTATTCTTAAAGCCTGGAAAATTTGGCGGATTTATAATTACTCCTTTTTTATAAGCAGCAGGGCCGGGAAAAGCAAAACTTATAGCTACCGCTTTCTCAGGATATATGGCTTCATTAATTTTTTCGAATCCGGTGATGATTGTATTAAGACATCTTGTTAAATCGTTAGAATAAGAAGGTAAGGTTAATAAATCAGTTATAGGCTTACCACCTTGTAGGGCAGAGAAAACAAAATTTGTACCTCCAGCATCTAAGGTTAATACTATTCGCTGGTCATTGAATATTTTCATTTTACACAAGAAAATTTTTTAATTATTAAATATTGTATTTTCTAAAAATACTGTTCGGCATTAATTCCATATAAAATGGATACCCATGATTGAAGGAAATGGCTATTGGTATTTTTTTTTCTTTTCTAACTCAGAAATAATCCTTAATATTTACTATAAACCAAGCAAGTTTAAGGCTTAAGCATCGGCTTTTTATAGGTAAGATTCACTTTTAATATTTTTGTTTTCTCCAGCTCTATTTACTACATAAGTAAACCCTGGATGAATACAATAGGAACCTACTTCTCCCTTTTTATTTACAGCCAACAGAGCCACCTGAAAATCTTTATATTTCGAATTATTTTTAATTATTCTTTTTATAGCAAGCTCACACGATTCCTGTGGTGATTTCCCCTGGCGCATTAATTCTACCACTAAAAAGCTGCTTACATTTTTTAGAATTTCTTCTCCCAAACCAGTAGCTACCGCTCCCCCTACTTCATTATCTAAAAATAAGCCCGAGCCTATAATTGGAGAATCACCTACCCTTCCCTGCATTTTATACGCTAAGCCTGAAGTTGTACAGGCTCCAGCTATATCTCCAGTTTGATCTATTGCTAACATTCCAATAGTATCGTGATTTTCAATATTGATTATAGGTTTATAATCCTTCTCTTTCAACCATTTTTTCCATTCTTTTTCTGATTTTTCAGTCAGAAGATTTTTTGGTTTAAATCCATTTTGAATAGCAAAGTTATAAGCACCTTCTCCAACCAGCATCACATGAGGAGTTTCTTCCATCACTTTTCGAGCAACAAGTACCGGATGCTCTATATTTTTAAGATAAGCAACACTGCCGCAATTACCATTGGGAGCCATAATGCAGGCATCTAAGGTAACTTCGCCCTCCCTATCGGGGGCGCCGCCATTACCCACCGTAGTATTATCTAAGTTGGCTTCTTCTACCATTACTCCTCGTTGAACAGCGTCTAATGCTGTGCCTCCCTGAACCAATGTGGCCCCTGCTGTCTTTCCAGCTTCCTGAAAATTCCAGGTATTAATACTAACGGGACCAGTTTTAATAGAAGAATCTTCCTGTTGAAAAGCTGGTAAACTGGAACAGGAATTTAAAAAGGGGATACCCAAGCTTATAGTACCCGCAGACTTAATAAAACTACGCCTTTTCATATAATAATAGTTTAAGATTAAAAAATTCAAGGGCCATCGGAATTAATCGATGACCCTTATGAATGATATAGAAACAATTACTTCGTGTAATAATTTTTAGAATTCAGAATTTTAAAAAATACAACAATTCCTTAAAATTGTCTATTTATTCAGGTTTTGCCCACCATAAAGGGGTGAGTACACTATCGTCTCCTCCTAAATGATTAATAGCCTGTTGATAACCTTCTGGAACATTATTTTGTAAGTTACCGGGATATCTTAAACGCTGTGGAAAAAACTCCTGTCTACTTTCATTATAATTATTTTGTCCCAGTGCAGGTAAATTTGGTAAGGAATTTTCTACTGCTGGATTTTCGAAAAATGGTAAACCTAAACGTCTATGGTCGTTCCATGTTTCAAGAGGTAGCCAGGGAACCTGAGCTATGAACTTTTGCGTTATAATTTTAGTTAAATGATCATTCTTCACATTTCCATTTTGATAAAGGTGGTTGTCTGGATAAGAGAATGTTGTTGTTTCTTCACTTCCGGTATACCCGTTAATATAAGTTACAGTTTTACTCATAGGTTCAGCCGTATGGCTCCAACTAACCGAAGTACCTGCGCGGTTATAATCTTCTGAAGCCACATATTCTTCAGTATACGAGGAGATATTCCAATAATCAAAACTTTGCTTAATACCTTCTTCATAAGCAATTTGACCATCGTGTGGCACATTCCATCCTCTAACTGCCGCTTCGGCAATTAAGAAATAGCTTTCCCAGGATCCAAAGAATACTCGTTCAGAAGTACTATTTCTAAATTTATTGGCTAAACGAGGCAAAGTTCCTGGCCAGCTATAAACCTGATTTCTAGAACCTTTTTCACCCCAATCTCCTATAGAAGGTGCATTCCAGGTAAAAGCTGCATCTATTTCTTCTACAACATCATCACCATCCAGTAGGTTTCTGGTAGTAGTTCCGGTTGCAGAAAGATCCCAGGATGGGTATCGGTTCATTTCAGGATTGTCAAACCAACCTGGAATTATATAAGCTTTATAAGCTCGGGGGTCTATTTCGGGATGTAAACCATCAAACCAATATCCTGCAGAAGGATTATTAGTTAAAGTAGTAAAATGATTTTCATATTTGCGACCAAAATAACCTTCAGGTTTAATATATTGGTGTAAATCTGAGGGTAATAATTCTTCAGAAGAAATTCCACCTAATCCAATCATTAAGTTGTTAAGTGTAGGAGAAAGGTACTGATGGTTCCACTCTCTTGTCATAACTCCTGTTAATGCATCCCAACCAGGTCTTTCAGCAACTTTAAAACTTTCATCCCAATTGGTTATAAACTCATCACTAGCTGCAAGTTCAAATTCAGCCTGGGCTTTAGCTTCATCTACCTGAGAAAGTCTCATTGCTAATCTCATTCTCATGGAATTGGCATATTTTTTCCAGTTATTGAAATTATATCCATACGCGGGATCAAGATCCTGAACATTGGATGGTACAGTTACCCCTTCATCCATATCAGCAACGGCCTCTTTTAATTCAGCTAACATAAAATCGTAAACTTCCTCTACACTATTAAAATCAGGATTTTCTCCCTGGAAACCGTTAATAGCAATAGGCCCAAAATTATCAGCCATTTCACTTAATAAGTAAACTCTCCAAATTCTGGCTACCTGTTTCAGGTTATTGGTATACTCATTTATATTTCCATTCTCAATTTTTTCATCAGCAATTTGAATTGCTGTATAAGCGTGATTTAACCATCCTGAAATCGAATTAAAATAATCATTACTCCAGCCATCATTATATGATCCTATAGGTAATGTATTAGTTCTATCCTGTCTTCCAGCGGCTTTCCAGTAAAGTACAAATGCTCTTTCTGACACGTGGGGATCCTGTTGAGCAGATACAATTGAATTATTTATAAAGTATTCAACCTGTACCTGATCTGCATTTGCGGCTACTGGATTTACATTGATTTCTTCGAAGTCTGAACAAGAACTTATCCCAACAAGTACTGTTGCTGCAACAGTCCATCTTTTTATTATATTCTTCATAATATTTCTCTTTAAAATTAAAATTTAACCCCAATATTTAAAAATACGGTTCGGATAGTTGGGGAAGCCAGGTTTTCAAATCCAACGGCATTGGTTGCAGTAGCAAAAACCGACTCTGGGTCTACCCCATTTAAGTTACTGTCTATCATCCAAACATTATTTGCAGAAATACCGGCATAAGCCTGATTAAAGAAGGTATTCTCAATCCATCGGTTAGGCAAATCATATCTAAGGTTTACAGATCGTAACCTAACATTTGTAGCATCGTAAATGTTAGCTTCATTAATACCAAGGTTTCCTGATCTTTCGGTAAGGTTCATCCAGTAAAGTTGAGGAGATACACCTGTAGTATTTGGACTAAAGTTACCTTCACCATCAGCTACTACACCATCAATAACCAAATCTTCACGATTTCCATTCACAACTGTTTGAGCACCGGTACCTGCATTTTGGATTGCTCGATTAGTTCCGGAAAAAATCTCTCCTCCAATTCGTGCATCTACTAGAAAACTTAAACTTAAATTTTTATATCTAAAAGAATTTGAGAAGCCTAAAAGAAAATCGGGCTGCTGATTTCCCAGGCGCTCCCTATCGCTACTAGCAAGAGGTATACCTTCCTCATCTACTATAATTTGTCCAAAATACGGGCTAGATTCATCTTCAACACGCTGGTATTTTGTACCATAAATCTCTCCATAAGGTTCACCCTCTACGGCAAGAATACTCACATTATCAAATCCTCCAAGAGTATATTGACTAACACCATCTGCAAGTCTATTCACCGTATTCACATTTCTTGAAAAGTTTAGGTTCATATCCCAATTAAAGCCTTCAGGATTGTCTAAAATTCGGCCATTTAGCATAAGCTCGAAACCTTTATTTTCAATATCACCGGCATTAACTTTAACGCTGCCATAACCACTTAAAGGATTTAAAGGTAAATTGATTAACTGCCTTGTTGCATTAGTTTTATACCAGGAGAAATCAATACCGAATCGGTTATTAAAAAACCTAGCGTCGAAACCTATTTCATTAGATCTAATTAATTCACTTTTTACATCTGGATTATAAAGGGTTCCATTTCTACCTGCTGTAGTATTTCCATTTGGATCTTTTCCTATATTATAAAAATTAAATAATTGATAGGCTGGTAAATCGTTACCTACTTCAGCATAAGATGCTCTTATTTTAGCAAAAGTTATCCAGTCTGGTAAGGTACCACCGGTATTTTTTATCATATCACTAATTACTAATGAAGTACTTACCGAAGGATAAAAGAATGAACGATTAGCTTTACTTAAAGTAGAAGACCAGTCATTACGCCCGGTAACGTCCACAAAAAGAAAACCATCGTAATTAACCTGAAAAGTTCCAAATAGCGAATTAATTTTTTTGTTAGAATAGCCCTGAGAAACACCAGGATTTGCAATCCCATTGTTTAATGAAAATAAATTAGGCACCTCCAGCTCTCCAGCATTGCTACTTATTAAACTGGATTCTTGCTCCATAAGGTTTCCACCCAAGGTAACTGCTGCACCCCATTTTCCAATAATATCATCTTTCGAACCACTAATCAATGCATTATAGTTGGTTTCCCTAAAGGTATTCTTACCTAAACTGTAACGACCGGTTGGTGATAATGGACTACCGCTATATAACTTAGATTCTGTATTAGTGGTATAAAGATCAGCACCAGCTTTTATTTCAGCATATAACCAATCATTAAAATCATGGCGAATAGAACCGTTTAGCATAAACCGGTCTCTAGTGTCCATATTTAAATTGTTTCTATAAGCCCAATAAGGATTCATAGAGTTAGAAGGAACATACCATCTCATATTTCCAAACTCATCGGTATCACGCTCGTATTTCGTAACATCTAAAGACCGTGGTAATAAATACATTGTAGAAAATGCATTAGATACATTTACCCCATTTAATGGACGATTTTCAGCAGTAGATCTAATATACTGTACTTTTACATCACTCTTCCAATTATCCTTGTCTCCAAAAACAGACACTCCACGTGTCATAAGATTTAAACGTTTTAATGTAGCTCCAGGTATAAGACTTTGATCGTCTAAATGGTTAACTGAAGAAAATAAAGAAGTCCCATCACTAACCTGTTGCTGAAAAGACAAACTATGGTTAACATTTAAGCCATTATCAAAATAATTGTCCAAATTATCATAGGCCTGAAGTTGCTCTTGCTCTCCTTCCGCATTTTCAACAGTTTGGCCCTCAATTTTTGGCCCCCAACTTAAACCAGACTGATTATCGTATTGACCATTAGCCCCCTGGCCAAATGAACTTTGTAAATCTGGTGAACTAAAAATTGATTGAAAACCTATATTGGTTGAATAACTTATTCCTAAACCTTCCTGAGTTTTTCCAGTTTTAGTAGTAATTAAAATAACTCCATTTCCTGCACGAGAGCCATAAAGAGCTGCTGCTGAAGCTCCTTTTAAAACCGTCATACTTTCAATGTTTTCAGGATTTAAATCTCCTAGCCCATTCCCCATATCTGGTGAAGGGTTCCAGAAATCATTGTTAGCTGCCCCGGTAAAATTATCCATTGGTACGCCATCAACCACAATTAAAGGCTGATTATCTCCTGTAAGGGAATTATTACCTCTTAATACAATTTTAGAAGAACTGGCAGGCCCATTACTCCCTCGTACTACCTGCAAGCCGGCAACCTTACCAGTCATTGCGTTGGCAAGGTTATTTTCCCGGGCTTCTGTTAGGGATTCCCCTCCAATTTCCTGAAGTGCATAACCCAGAGATTTTTTTTCTCTTTTAATTCCAAGAGCGGTTACCACCACTTCATCGAGCGCTTCAGTATCGGGGGCTAATTCAATTTGAATTTCCGATCCTTCAGGCTCAATTTCCTGGGTTATATATCCTAACATAGAAAATTGGAGAATACTCCCTTCATCTATTTCAATTGTAAAGTTTCCATCGAAATCAGAAGAGACCCCGTTACTGGTTCCTTTTTCCACGACATTTACTCCCGGAAGCGGCATGCCGTTTTCGGCATCAACAATATTACCGCTCACGGATTGTGATTGTGCCAGCAAGACTTGAATGCTACACAATAATAAAGATGCAAACAAGAATAATTTTTTGTTCATTATTATTAGTTTTTGGTTAATTTCTCGAAACAGAAAAGTGTCTGTTTTCTTAAATTTTACCCAAATTTGTCATAATCTTTAAGATGAAAAATTAATTTCGACTAATAACATAGCTCAATAGCTAAATAACCTTAAACGAAAACGTTATCGATAAATCAAATGAATAGCGTTTAACATAAGGAGTTCACAAAAACTTAAATTATTCTTTTTCTGATGTTAAAAATATTAACTCTTTAGAGTTAACTAAATCTTCGTGGCTAATGAAAAAATTAGGGAATACTTGATTATTTCGCATCAACGGATAAACCTTATTTTTCTGGTTTTTAGTTTCCTTTTTGTGAATAATCAAGCTGTCTTTTCCATAAAAATCAGGATTTAAATTGATTTTAATTTGTTCAAAAACAGGAGCTGTTATGGTGTAAATGGACTTAGCTGGTATAATTGGATAGAATCCCATCATGCTATAAACTGCCCAGGCACTCATTGTACCTGTATCATCATTTCCAGGTAACCCATCGGGAGAGTTTTTATAATACTTGTTTAATAATTTATTTACTCGTTTTGAAGCTTTGTTTTCACTGCCTGGAATAAAATTATAAAGATAAGGATAAGCGAAGTCTGGTTCATTGGCCATATCAAAGTGCCCTTCTTCAAAAACAGCATCCAGCTTTTCTTCATAGGCCTTTTCTCCACCCATTAATTTTATTAATCCTTCAGCATCATGAGATAGCATAAAAAGGTATTGCCAGGCATTTCCCTCAATAAACCCTGGATTTTTGCTGAAATTAGCTCCGGCTAAAGGATCAAAACCTTCCATCCATCTACCATCTTTATGTTTAGGTTGAAGAAATTGAGACTTTGGGTTATATAATTCTCTATAACTAACCGAACGCTTTAAAAATTTTTGATAATCTTCTTCCTTACCTAATTCCTTTGCCAGTTGGGCAATTGCAAAATCTGCTATATTATATTCCTGTGTTACCGAAACCGGACCCGCCACACCAGAATCTACACTTACAAAGCCATTTTCAATATATTCATCAAGCCCGGGTCGTAAAGGATTGTTTTCAGTTTTTGTAGCACTTTTAAGCATAGCTTCGTAAGCTTTTTCTACATTAAAATCTGTAAGTCCGCGTAAATAAGTGTCAGACAAAATAACTGCAGCAGGATCTCCCACCATTGTAAAAGTTTCTGTAGAATTTAATTCCCATTTAGGTAACCAACCATTTTCATCATAGATCTCTAACATAGAGTTTACCATCTCTAATTGTTCTTCAGGATAAAGAAGGCTGAGTAATTGGTGATAATTTCTATAAGTATCCCATAAGGAAAAAGTAGTGTAGCGTGTACCTTCTGTTTTACCGATTTTACCTGTTGAAATTTCTGGATATTCTCCATTTACATCATTAAAAATATTTGGATGAATTTGCATATGGTATAAAGAGGTGTAAAAAACATGCTTATCTTCTTCATTATTTCCTTTAACCTCAACAACCGAAAGCTTATCCTGCCAGGATTTTCTAGTTTCCGCATATACAGCATCAAAATCTTTTCCACCGGTTTCCTTTTTAAGGTTTTCCCGGGCATTTTCTATACTAACGTAGGAAACCCCAATTTTTAATTCAACCGAGGTGGGTTCTTTAAAATCATAAGTAAAATATGCACCAATACTATCTCCTATTACTTCCCGGGTAAAACCTTTTTTAATGCGAGTTTCCCCGTTGTAAGTCATCCATTGGGCCTCTTCACCTTCATATTTAGAAGGTGTTTTCCAGGCACCAAATTCATTGGCCGGTACTGAAAATTCAGCAGCGAAATATACAGGATATGCAGCTTCGGGACTATTATAGCAAAACGAACCTACCGTACGCATTCCTTCAATCTCAGTAGGAGATACAATTTTAACCATAGCTCCCTGCTCGTTAGTAAGACCTAAACCTAAATTCAATAAAATGTTTGATTTCCCCTTCGGAAAAGAATAGCGACTTACCCCCGTTCTGGTTGAAGCCGTCATTTCAGCCTTAATATTATATTCATCTAATTCCGCCGAATAATAGCCTGCTTTAGCTTCTTCGTTTGAATAAGTTGTTCCATAATTGAGATGGTTAATTTTTAAACCTCCAGTAGTAGGCATACTAATAATAACCCCAAGTTCTGGGCATCCAACGCCACTCATATTGACATGACTAAATCCTGTTAAAAATTTATTTTCATGAACATACGGGTTAGACAACCATCTACTATCTTTTTCCAAAGAATTTAAATCTGTACGACCCGCTACATTAAAAGGAGAAACACTTGCCATCCCTCTCGGGGCTATTGCCCCGGGATGTGTAGCTCCGAAATTAGAGGTACCTATAAATGGATTTACATAATCTACCGGTTCATTTTGAGCGGTTACACATTGGAATAGTAGTAAACCGTATACAACTAAAAACTTTTTCATGTTTATTCTTCATAAGTTAAATAAGCCGAAACCAGCCAGTGATTGAGTTTATCTCCTTCTATAGGCGTCCCATCAATAGAAATCTTTAATGTATGGTGGCCTTTTTTCATATTACCCAAATTCACAACTTCGGGACTAACTTTTGAGCCGGGGCACCAATTAGAACGAGAAAGGTCTGAAGAAGCCAGGCGTTCTTCAATCTCTTTATATTCCTTTTCACCCTTTTTGTTATAAGCATAGGCAGTATCCTGACGCGTCCACACTCCAGAAGATGGATTAAATCTTCTAAACGAAGCACAATCGTCACGCCATGGAATAAAATCAATCACTTTATTGCCATCAACGCACACTTTATTGTTAATTTTTATAAACTCATCTCCGCCACTATGCCCCCCGTGACCGGTAGTGATATAATGAAGTTTTACATTGGTTGCATCTTCGGGTAATTCAAATTTAGTTTCCAGGTCCTGATAAGCAAAAAGGTCTGGGTGCTTTTGTCCTGCATAATAAATGGTGTTTACTAAAGGAATCACTTTATTTGTGGTTAATGGTCTTCCAGAGTATTCAAGAGAAACATCTATGGTATAGCCTTCGGCCGTCCAGGTATCAATCCAAACACCTATTATAAACTCCCCGGTAAGTTCTGAAGCCAAATGACTTATATTTTCTTCCCAAACTACTTCTTGAGCCCAATTTGGAACCGAAACAGGGCGGTTATAGCGTATTCTTGGATGCGCTTCTTCATCACTGAAATAGCCAACCCCAAAAGGAGTCATAAATCGTAAAATTTCAAGAGCAGGAATATAATCTTTAGCCATTTTAATTCCTGGATAATCTTTAACGCCTGCGGCTGCTGGAAAAGTTTCGGTCCCATTCGCAACACCTTCTATATCAATTTTATTAGGCTCAGTTACTACAAATAATGATCCCGATTTATCCCAGGCATCTCCTGCTGATTCTAGGATCATTTTCAGTTTTACATCTGTACCTTCAGGAAAAACTGGAGCTTTAACTTTTTTAAATAAAAGCCGTCCATCTTGCACCCTTTTAATACTCAATGTATCACCTTTCTCTCCGTGAAAATTTACCGGTTGGTTTTTAAATACTTCTACAATTTCTGGTTCTTGCGCTTTAAGGGCATTACTTAAAAAAGTCAAAACAGAAATTAATACTAATACATATTTATTCATTAAAACTCATTTTAATTATTCAACAACTATTTCATCCAAAAACAGCCAGGAATCTCCTCCTCCTGGTGGATGACCTAGATTATCTACTTCTACTTTAATAAACCTTCCTTCTACAGATTCCTCCAATTCTATACTGAAATCTTTTAATTCCGGATTTCCGTTTTCTTTAAATTCGCGCGAAACGCTACCTATAGAACGGTACTTATTTCCGTTCTCTGAGATGGATACAGAAACTTTCAATGGATAATAAATGCCAGATCCCTGATTTTCCATCGCTCCCACACTTACCTTATTAATCTCTGTTAGCTCTTCCAGGTCTATATCGATTCTCACATCGTCTACTAACCATCCCTGCCACTGGCCATCATGGAAGTTTAAGCTTCCACGAAGTACATTTACCAAACCAACATCTTCCGGTCCCTTGTAACTATCGTGATAGATAGGCTCATACCTTACTTTTTTTCCCACAGCTTTATGAAAACTAAAAGTTTTTTCCAAAACTGCGCCAGGCTGTCTTCCATTTTCAAAAACAACTGCTTTAAGCTTAGTGGTTTCAGAAATCTCCAGGGGCTGAGTATACTTTTTGGAAGATTCATTTAAGGTATTATCATTTAAAGTATATCTAATTTCCGTATGGGGAAATTCATTTTCCAGGCTTATTTTTAAACTTTCAGAATCTAAATCTACTTCGGTTTCTGCGGTAACGGCAAATGCACTTTTGGCGTAATTAATATTCATTGCCTCTAAGCGTGGGAGAATATTTTGTTTTAATTTTTCTGAAAAAATCTTCCAATCTTTTTTTTCTTTTGGACTCCATACTACTTCAGAAAGCGCTACCAGTCGGGGAAATAACATATATTCAGAATGACTGGGGCTATCTATAAATTCGCTCCATAAATTTGCCTGACCTCCAAGCACATGCTTCTTTTGCTCTATGGACATAGAATCTACTATGGGATCAAATTCATAAACTTTGCTAAGCGTGGTATAACCTCCAAACGCCACAGGCTCTGTATCGGGATCACCCTGATAATGGTCAAAATACATATGAGACCCAGGTGTCATTACAACATCATGCCCTTGTTTTGAAGCTTCCCATCCTCCCTGTACTCCTCGCCAGCTCATAACGGTTGCTCCTGGGGCCAATCCGCCCTCTAAAATTTCATCCCAACCAATCAAAACTCGATCGTGAGAACTAATAAACTGTTCCATTCGTTGTATAAAGTAACTCTGAAGCTCTTCAACATTCGCCAGATCTTCTTCCTGCATTCTGCCCTGGCAATCGGGGCATTTCTCCCAATTGGTTTTAGTTGCTTCGTCACCACCTACGTGAATATATTTAGAGGGAAATAATTCCATTACTTCCAGTAAAACGTCCTCTAAAAACTCAAAGGTGTTTTCTTTTCCAGGGCAATATATGTCAGTGATTGGCCACACCCCTCCAGAGGGTACCATAATTTCATTTTCAAAACAAGATAGTTCGGGATAAGCTGCAATGGCACTCATCACATGGGCCGGCATTTCAATTTCTGGCACTACAGTAATACCAAGTTTCTCGGCATAGGCCACAATTTCTTTAATATCTGCCTGTGAATAAAATCCGCCTAATGTCGCTTTTTCTCCCGGTTGTGGTGTAGGCCTGGCATTCCAATGCTTATCTTCATGATCTACCCTAAATGCACCTACTTCGGTAAGTTTTGGATATTTCTTAATTTCTATTCGCCATCCCTGATCATCTACTAAGTGAAAGTGGAAAGTGTTTAACTTTAAAAAAGCCATTCGGTCTAAATGCTTTTTTATATATTCTTTTTCAAAAAAATGACGAGCCACATCTAAATGACTACCCCGCCATTTATACCTTGGACTATCCTTTATACTTACGAGCGGTATACTCCAATCGATTTCCCGCACAGAATTTTCTTCAATTTCGATAGGCAATAATTGTCTTAAACTTTGAATTCCATATACAAAGCCGGGTATGCCTGAAGCAGTTATTTCTACCTTTTCTTTTTCACTTTCTAAAAGGTATGTTTCCTCTTCTAATTTATCATCAAGCTTAAAAATTAGATAATTTTTTTCAGGTTTATCATTAGTAATACCAAGTTTCCAACCGGCGGCACTACTAAATTTTTCGGTTAAAATTTCAGCAACAGGTTTTAGAGAATCGGGGACTATAATTTTGGTGTTTTCGTTAAACGTAAATTCACCATCCCTTAGACTCATTTGTTCTGGTTCAGGAATTATTTGAATATTATTAGAACCAACTATATTCTCGCTACTTTCACACGAAATAATTAACAACCAAAGTGCAATTAGTGTAACCTTTTTTATCATAGCTTACTTAGTTTCAGGAGTTATTTTAAAACGGTAATGATATTTTTCATCTAAAAGCCTGTATTTCTCCAGGGGCAAATGTCCCCAGCTGGTAATACTTCCCAGTCCCATCTGTGCAGTATCAATAAACAGACTGGTAAGTTCAAGCGGTTCTACCTCGGCTGCGTGGCGCTGGTCTCTTTTTTTCCCATCATCCAGATCTTCCATTAAATAGTGTAGCGCAGTAAAATTAAACGGTTGCTCACCCTCAACTTTTAAGTTGATGTTATCACTCTCTAACATTAACCAACGTACGTCTGATTTATTTCCGGTTTCCTGTGGACGGATGTAAGGATAATATTGTTCTGCAACGGTTTGACTGTACTTTTTTATTAACGCTGAATTTTTCCTATCCTTATAATTTTCATGAGGCCCTCTGCCATAATATTCCAAGCTGTTGAATTGTGATGGTAACTGCATTTGCATTCCAACTCTTAGTGGCATTTTTCTCTTCTCGCTTTGAGGGTCGGTATTTAATTGATAGTCAACTATTATTTCTCCCGATCCGCTTATGCTATATTCTATATACAGGCTGGAAGCGACCTCACCCAGATCATATTTTGTTGAAATGATATAATTTCCATCTTTTTCTTTATAATTAAATGATTCTAAAGGTGGCTGCTCGCTCATCTTTTTCCAGGCTTCCAGCTTGGTAGGCAGTTGGGCGCCATAATCATTATCGGTGGGTGCACGCCAAAAATTAGGTTTAAAATCAAAACCTGTTTTCAGTACTTTATTCCCTTTAAAAATATAATCTGTTAGAAAGCCGGTTTCTTTGTTAAAATTAAAAGTAACTCGTTCACCTTTGAACATTACTCTCTTATCTGAATCATCAACCTTTATTGCTGTTTTTTCTGAAAATTCAAGTGTTTGCTGCTCTCGTACTGTAATAGCTAACTGTTCACTAGAAAGAACATGATTTTCTTTTAAGAGTCCTTCCTCTGCTTTAAGAGTATATTCTAAATTGAGAAATATCTCATTATAATTTTCATTTGGAAGTGGGAAGCCCAAATCGATCTCTTTTAGTTCTCTTGTTGCTATTTCTAAAGATTCTAATTCGCCATTGTCTATAATTTCTCCATCAGCTTGCAAATACCAGTTTAATTTTACACCAGATAAGTCCTTAAAGAATTGTTCATTAAAAACTTTAATCTTAGTAGATTGTGCATCAACCAAACTTGTTCGCACTGGTTGGTAAATTTTCTTAACCTCAAAAGCGTGTGGATTTGGATTTCTTTCAGGTGAAAACACGCCATTATTGAGAAAATTATTAGCACTGGGAACATCCTCTGGACCAAAATCTCCCCCATAGGCAAAAATTTTAGTACCATCTTCCAATATTTTATAAATGGACTGGTCTACCATATCCCAAATAAATCCGCCTTGAAAAGTATCGTAGTCTCGAATTATCTCCCAATAATCTTCAAAATTCCCAATGCTGTTTCCCATAGCGTGAGCATATTCACAAAGAATATAAGGTCTATCGGGATCAGGATTTTTTTGTACGTAAGCCAACATCTCATCGGGAGAGGCATACATTGGTGCAATAATATCAGTATTCCATTCAACCTGCATATCTGCCTTACTTCGATAAGGTAAAATTGCACGTTCATGCATTATAGGCCGTGAAGGATCACGTTCTTTTATCCAGGTATAGCCCTCATAAAAGTTATATCCATTCCCCGCTTCATTACCCATACTCCAGATCACAATAGAAGAATGGTTTTTATCCCTTTCAACCATTCTTTCAAGACGTTCCAGGTGTGCCTTTTTCCAATTAGGATTATTGGCAAGTGTTCTGGTTAAATCATAACCCATCCCATGAGATTCAATATTAGCTTCATCAACCACATAGAGGCCGTACTTATCACAAAGTTCATAGAAATATGGATCATTGGGATAATGTGAAGTTCTAACCGCGTTAAAGTTGAATTCTTTAAGCCTCTTTACATCTTGCAACATTCTTTCGCGAGAAACAACCTGTCCAGTGGTAGGATCTGTATCGTGCCGGTTAACGCCTTTAAAAAGTACTGCCTTACCATTTACCAATAATTGACCATCTTTAATCTGAATTTCCCTGAAGCCTAAATTTTGATGAATAATCTCCTGTACTTTTCCTTTTTTATCTTTTAGCGTAAATTTTAGTGTATATAGATTTGGTGTCTCGGCCGTCCATTTATCGGGATTTTCAACATCTATTTTAATTTCGGAAGATTCCTGCCATTCGCTTACTCTCTTTTCAGCCTGGTATAACTTATCATTTTTCTTTTCAAGTATAATTTCCAGCCGGTGTTTATCACGTTTAGGGAGATCTGAAAACTCCGGTATGATAGTTAGAATTGCATCCTGGTAATGCTCATCCAATTCGGTTTTTACCTCAAAGTCCTGCAATCTCACTTTTTTTCTTGCAAAAAGATAGGTGTCACGGGTAATACCGCTCATTCGCCAATAATCCTGTCCTTCTAAATATGAGCCGTCACTCCAGCGCATAACTTTCATTACAATTAAGTTCTTACCGGTTTTAATAAATGGCGTAATATTGAATTCCTGCGGTAATTTGGCATCTTCCCCATAACCAACATATTCTCCATTTACCCAAACTTTAAGGTTTGATTTTGCCGCTCCCACGTGTAAAAACACATCTTTCTGATCCCAATTTTGGTCTATTTCAATGGTACGGCGATACACCCCTGTTGGATTATAATCAACCGGTACTTTTGGAGGATTAATATCTATTAGGTTTTGAAATTCATAGGTAGCATTTACATAAATAGGAATACCATAACCATTAACCTCCCAGTTTGCCGGTATCTCAAAAGTATTCCAGGAAGAGTCATCAAAGTTGAGTGTATAGAAATTTTTTGGTAATTCACCCGGACTTTCATACCATTTAAAATCCCATTCTCCATTAAGATTTAAATAGTTTTTAGAATCTTTCCAGTTATTTGTTTCTGCCAATGATTTATTCTCAAAAACAAAATAGGAAGCCCGCATAGGCTCCCTATTTTCTTGATTTATTTCAGGATCGAGATAATATTCGTTTTGAGAAAAAAGGTCCTGCCCTGTGAGTACAAGAGCTAAAAATCCGACCACGAATAAAATATGGTATTCTTTAAATTTATACATTATTCTTCTTTTAGAAGTTCTCTTGCTTTTTTAAGTGCTTCAAAATGTTCATCGGTAAAGGCTTCACCATCAAAGAATGCTGCTCCTTTTGCTCCATTTTCATAAGCATACTTTATAGCCTTTACCAGTTCTTCTCCATTTAGTTCGGGAAGGTAAATCCCGGTGTGTAATTCAGTATTAGTACCCTTTAAATCTTTAACACCCTGCCCTGTAGCAAAACCAATCCAGTCTATTTCTTCATTATAAAAATTTTGATAAATCATAGGCAGAACCATATCAACATTCCATTTATCCCAACGTTGACGTACCATATGATCTGCCATTTCAGGATAAGGAAATACAGCTGCTGTTAAATATTTATCATTATTATGGGCTATTTTATAAGCTTCATCTACAATCGCTTTTACTTTATTCAAACGGAATTGCTTCCATTCCATATCAATAGCCGGATTATCAAAATCTTTCGGATTTTTATGATGCTCTTTTTCAAATTCAGCTACACAAACCTCACAATAGCAGAAATCGAATTCAGCAAGTTCTTCATTTTGCTCTAAATCATATTTTGGCAGCAACCCAATAGGAAGAAAGATATCTGAATACCTAATATAATCAAGGTGTACACTTTCCACACCTTCTACTTTGGCCAAACCTTCTACCAGACTTAAAATATGATTTTTAGATTCTTCCCGGGTTGGGCAAAGCCATTTATAGTACCCAACATAAGGGGGTTGGTCAAAAGTGGATTTACCATCCCTGCTCACTGCGTACCAATCAGGGTGTTTTTGAGCTTCTTTATCACCAGGGCGGTTCACGGTAAACATCCAGGCATGAACTTCCAAACCTTGTTCTGTAGCCAGTGGGGCTAATTCTGAAAGTAATTGGGCATCAGCTTCTGTATTAATTAATACTGCATCTATTCCATTTTCTTTATATTTCCTGAATTCTTCTGAATACTCCTTATCTGTTTTTTCGGGACTGGCTGTTATCCAGGTCCAATACTTAAAATCATTGTTTGAAGAATTGGTTATTTCTTTAGATTTCTCTGTTGCAACGGAATTATTTTTAGCAGAAGAATTTCCACAAGCTGTAATTGTAAAAGCCAATAATAAATAATAGATATATTTCATTTTTTAAATTTTATACCGGTTAGTTTTTTTGTTTTATAAAATCTCCATCTTCTTTAATAAGAAGCTTATGGCCTGTAAAAGGGCTTTCTACCCAAATATTCCAGCCTGTTTTGTGGACTTCTAATTTAGGCTGCAGTTTTTCACCTTCAACCTGTATAAACTCCCCATTGATTTTTGAAAGAGCACCTGCCCACTTTCCATTTTTATCTTTATAGGCTTTTTGAGCACGGTATATTCTGTACAGCTCCCATTTTATTTTCTCATCATTTGGAATACTGAATTCCTCTTTTTCGCCAGGAGCTGTGTTTGAAAAATAAACATATCCCCAATGTTCGGGTTCGTGCATATTAATAACTCCTTGTGGTGACCACACCCAATTATATTCATGCTTAAATTCGCCCTTTTCATCTTTGGCCCGGGAATAAGTACCATTTTCCAGCTCAAAATCCCAGTTTACCCGAGAAAAATTAATACGCCAAAATTCATTCTCTGGGATTTCATTGTGGCTATTAGCTTCCTTTAGAACTTCCCATGGAATAGCAACTTCAACACTCCAAAATTCATCTTCATCAGAAGCATCATTTAAGGTTCCCTGTATATATAACTGAGATTTGAGGCCTTGAATATCCCAGCTGTCCACAATTGGCGCTGGTTCACGGTAAGGTTTTACAATAAATAAATCCCAAACGGTATTTAGGGCATTCATTTCAAACTCGTAATAATTATGGGTATCACCATCTGGATCTATGAAGATTTCAAAATCATTATTATAGAATATAACCGTATCACGTTGTTTTAAAGTAGCCCAAATATGCGGCTCTTCCATTTTCGCATAAAAATACAGGTAATCTTCATCCCAAAGCATTTTCATATTGGTTTGATAGGTTGGGATTTTTTCACCTTCAATATCTATGAAAT
This sequence comes from Salegentibacter sp. BDJ18, assembly GCF_017579965.1. Lineage (NCBI taxonomy): Bacteria > Pseudomonadati > Bacteroidota > Flavobacteriia > Flavobacteriales > Flavobacteriaceae > Salegentibacter > Salegentibacter sp. BDJ18. The sequence goes on along the minus strand of NZ_JAFLQX010000016.1, from coordinate 83,337 downwards.
CCTGACTTTTAGGTGTAGTCTTCCAGGCGGTTTCTTCTGCCTTACCATCAATAACTATCTTCTCTGAAGTTTTATGGGCAACGTAGGTACGAGGAACCTGTTTACTTTGAGCAAAATTTTGCTGTTGAAAAAGGAAACTAATTACCATTAAAACAAAAATATATTGTTTTATCATAAACTGTTATTTTTTACAAAATTTACAATCTCACTAAGCTTTCCAAAAGCTAATGCGGTTACCGTATCGGCCGCGCCGTAGTAAAGAGCTAATTTATCCTCTTTTTCTGAATGTATAGCGGCACAGGGGAAAATTACATTTGGTACATCTCCAGTAAGTTCATATAGCTCAGCAGGAGCCATTAAATAAGGTTGAGAACGGTATTTAACTCTTTCAGGTTCATTTTCATCTAAGAGTGCTGCCCCAATAGAATACCTAAAGCCATTACATGTAGCAATTACTCCATGATAAAATACAAGCCAGCCTTCATCTGTTAAAATTGGAATTGGGCCGGCGCCAATTTTGGTACATTGCCAGGCACTTTGCTCAAATGGAGCAACTTTCATCACGCAGCGATGCTCACCCCAGTATTTCATATCAGGACTGTAACTAATATAAATATCTCCAAAAGGTGTGTGTCCATTATCGCTGGGCCTGCTTAGCATAGCGTATTTTCCGTTTATTTTCTTCGGAAATAACACCCCATTCCGATTAAAAGGTAAAAACGCATTTTCACACTGAAAGAATTCTTTAAAATCAAAAGTATATCCTATACCTATTGTTGGGCCGTGATAACCATTACACCAGGTAATCCAGTAACGGTCTTCTATAAAAACCACCCGCGGGTCGTACTTATAATCAGAGTCTATCATTTGCGTATTTCCCGCTTTAAATTCTATAGGCTCGTGATTTATTTCCCAATCAATCCCATTTTTACTAAAACCGGCAAAAATATTCATTTGCACCGCTTTATTATCGCACCTAAATACTCCGGCATAACCATCTTTATAAGACACCACTGCACTGTTAAAAATACTGTTGGAGGAAGGAATTGCATAACGGTCTATAATGGGATTTTCTGAATAACGCCACATTACCGTATTACAATTTTCAGGTTTCTCCTGCCAGGGAATATTTTTTAAATTTTCCATATTAATCTTTATAATTTTTTACTTTATCCAACCAGGTGAATTTTAAAATTACCGTAGTTATAATAAATACAGTTAACCAAACCAACACCTGATAATAGTCGCGCACTACAAGGTAAATTGGCATCAATATCATACTGGATTGCCAAAGTATACCTATCGCACAATTAAACATATCTATCCCGAAGTCCTTATTCTTCTCTACCGGATGCCCATCCTGCTCCATCATTTTGCGTACCGGTTTCCATAATCCCCAGGGACGTACATTTTCATAAAATGATTTTAAGGTTTGGTAATTAGTAGCTGGAGTTAACCAGGTTCCCAAAATACAGCCTAATAAGGAAAACCCGAAAATGATAGGAAAGAGATAAATGGCCGGTGTACCCGCAATTTCAAACAACCAACTACCTTCCATATAGTGTTCCTTATTCTTATCTACAACAAATTGTAGAGTAGCGATTATTAAGCCGGAGAGCATGCCCCAAAAATAACCCCAACCGTTAAAACGCCACCACACCCATTTTAAAAAATTTGCAGCAATATATCCGCCGTACAGCGCACTGGTAATCCATAATGTTATTGAATTTATTGAATCGGCAAAAAAGCCCATTATTACCCCAAGTACCACAACCAGGAATGATGAAATATGGCTCGCCCGTATATAATGCTTATCGGTAGCTTCAGGTTTAAAATATTTTTTGTAAATATCGTTTACTATATAAGCAGGCCCGGAATTTACAAAAGCTGAAAAGGTTGACATAAAAGCAGCTAAAAGCCCAGCCAGCAACAAACCCTTAATCCCAACGGGCACTTCATAATTAATAACCTGAGGTAATACTAATTCCATATCACCTCCATTTAAATTCTCCAGTGCAGCAATTTCTGGTGCGAGAAATACGAGCCCCAACACCACGATTCCACCAACCAGTAAATAACGCGGAATAAAAAGCACCAAATTTGTGAATCCGCTCATATAAGCAGCATCTCTCACAGTTCGGGTAGAGAGTATACGTTGCATATCATAACTGGGCGTTGGACCAGCGACACTTGCGAAAAAACCCTTAAACAGGGTCATCCCGATAAAAGCTCCAAACATTTTATATCCTTCGGTATCAATAAGTTCATTGAAAACATCCTTTTTACCGCTCCAAAAACCTTCCAGTTCATTTCCAAAGGCAACATTTTTCCATTCTTCGGGAATCGCTGCACTAATTTCCACATCGGTTATTACAAAAAAAGTATAGCCGGCAATCAGGATTCCTGCTAAGACCATAATTAAATATTGCAAAACTTCGGTCGCTACTACCGAAAACATCCCCCCTTTAATGGTATAAATAGTAGTAAGAAAAATTATAATTAGTGCGTAAGCTTGTTCAGATGTTAGCAATAAAAAATCGCCAATAAATAAATCCAGACTCCAGGGTAATATTACGGTCATAAATTTACCTACACCTTCAAAAAAATAAGCTATAAAACCTATGGCGGCTACTACGGCAAAAATTGCCACAATTAGGTGAGAAGCCCTTCCTGCCCTGTCGTCACCAAAGCGGGTTAAGATCCATTCAGAACCTGTCATCACACCCGAACGACGAATCCAGACCGCCAGGAACATCATGACAAAAATCTGGTTCCAGATTGGCCACATCCACATAAACATAAAACTTTTAACTCCGTAGAGGAATAAAATACCTACCATCCAGGCCGTTCCGGAAACATCAAACATTCCCGATCCATTACTTAGCCCTAAATAGTACCATTTTATGCTTTTTCCACCTAAGAAATAGGAGTCAAGACCTTTAGAAGCCTTACGGGAAACATAAATCCCCAGGCCAAGAGTAACGGCCACGTATACAATAATTATAACTACATCCCAAAATGCCATTAGTTCGAGCTGCTTTTCTTAGTACCCCATTCTTTATTAGGCTCAGCCCCCATTTTAAAAACGAGGTCTCCTCCTTCTAAAATCTTTTCATGGGAAATATTGGTTTGATTGAACTCTTCTCCATTTAGGCTGGCCGATTGTATATAGATATTTTCATCGGAAACATTTTCAGCCTTTATGCGAAAAGTTTTTCCGTCTTTTAAACGGATTTCCGATTCTTCAAAGATTGGACTGCCAATTTCATAAGTTGCTGAAGCAGGATTAAAAGGATATAAGCCCATACTACTAAAAACATACCAAGCCGACATTTGCCCGGCGTCTTCATTTCCACTTAGTCCATCTGGCCTGGTGCTATATTGGGTTTTTAAAATTTCTCGCACCCAATATTGCGTTCTCCAGGGTTGCCCTGCTTTATTGAACAAATAAGCAATATGATGGCTCGGTTCATTTCCGTGAGCATATTGGCCAATTAAACCGGTTATATCTGCAGAAATATGATCTCCGGTAATCTCAGAACTTTCTGTAAAAAGCTGTTCCAGTTTTTCGTTGAATGCAGTTTCCCCACCGTGTAATTCTATAAGATTTTCCGGCTCGTGAAGCACAAACCAGCTATGTTGCCAGGCATTACCTTCGGTATAGTCTGTATTTACACGGTGGTTAGAATGTTTTGGATCAAAAGGCTCATTCCACGAATTTTCTGCGCTTTTTCTTCCACGCATAAAACCGGTTTTTTTATCGAAAATCTTCCTATATGCTGTAGCACGATTGGAGAAATATTCATAATCTTCTTCTTTCCCTAATGCTTTCGCCATTTGCGCTACGCACCAATCGTTATAGGCATATTCTAAAGTCATAGTAACAGATTCATCACTATCATCATATGGGATAAACCCATGCTCTTTATAAGCTTTTAGACCTCGAGCATCTTGCATCATCGTAGTTTTCATCGCTTTAAAGGCTTCTTCAGGATCAAACCCCTCAATTCCTTTAAAGTAAGCCTCTGTAATTACCGGGATTGAATGATAGCCGGTCATGGTATTGGTTTCATTTCCATAAAGCGTCCATACCGGAAGCGATTTTTCCACCTTATAATATTCCAGCATAGAATTAATAATATCGGTAACTTTATCTGGATTCGTTATGGTAAGTAGTGGTTGCTGCGCCCTAAAAGTGTCCCAAAGAGAAAGCGTAGAGTATGCTGTGTAATTGGCCTTTACAATACTGTCATTTTCTTTTCTAAATTCTCCATTGCTATCGCTAAATACCACCGGGGAAAGCTTGGTGTGGTAAAGTGCTGTATAAAAAATTGTTTTTAAAGAATCCTGCGGAGTTTTTACTTTTATTCCAGCTAGTTCCTTTTCCCAATTTTGAATGGCTTCTTCTTTGATATTTTCAAAATCGAAACCTCCTTTAGCTAAATTTTGTTTGGCATTTTCAACACTTACCGAAGAAACAGCTATCTTCATTTCAATTTCCCGACCGGAATCTTTATCGAAATAGAATTGCGCTGAAGTCTTTTCTCCCGAAACTTTATCACCCTTCACTACTTGATAATCCTGAAAAAATCGGTGATCGGTTATTGGTTTTGAAAATTCTGCTACAAAAAATACTTTCTGGTTATTTGCCCAACCGGTACTATGCCTATAACCGCTAATTGTGGTTTTATTTTCAATATTTATAGCGGTTTCTGTAGGTTTATCCCAGTTAATGGCAAACCCCAAATCCAGGATAAGGCTTTGCTCGCTGTTTTCCTTAAATTCATACTTATGATATGCAGTCCTGTCTAAAGTTGTGAGCTCAACTTTTACTTGAGGTTTATCGAGAAAAACACTATAGTAACCGGGAATGGCAATTTCAGAATCGTGTTGAAATTCTGAAGCATAAGGAATATCTTTCTGTGAGGTTACTTTTTGGCTAAGATCAATTTCCTGGGTAACCGGCATAAAAAGTAAATCGGCTAAATCACCAATTCCGGTACCGCTTAGGTGCAATTGACTAAACCCAGCAATGGTATCGCTTGAAATATGGTAACCGGAACACCAGTCCCAACCACTTCTTCCATTATCGGGACTGGGCTGCAACATCCCAAAAGGTTGAGCCGCTCCAGGAAAGGTATGTCCATGTCCTCCAGTTCCTATAAAAGAATCTACATGGGCTGTTAATTTTTCAGTTTTATCAGAGTTATTTTTTTCTTTTTTCCGTTGCTCACAGGAAGCAAAAATTAAAAGCAAAAAACATACTACTAAATTTCCTGGGGCTTGAAATCGATTATTTAAGATCACGTAAACATTATTTTAACTTATATGCTAAATATTCATATATTCAGCGTCACAAAAAAGAAATTTAGACCAACGACCATTTACAAAAGCTGAATAGCGAAAAAAATCAAAATGCTTACCAGAAAACAATTCTTAAACGGTTTCTCCATTCAAAACCAGGGTGACTATAAAATTACTGCCTGGCATCATTTGGTTTTTTGGTTAATATATTTTCTTTTTAATACGCTGCGATGGGGTAGTTATTACGATGATTTTGCTTTATCACTTAAAGGTAATTTGATTGGTTTTCCAATTCATATGTTTTTATGCTATTTCACCATTTATTTTTTAATTCCAAGATTTATCTTTAAACGGCGATTTATAAGCTTTTCCTCTATTTTATTGGTATCAATTTTTATTATGGTAGTGGCTAAGTTCTATCTTACGCTATTTCTTGTAAGTAATAATGTATGGCCTGAAGGTCCCGAAGCTACTTCTGAATTCACATTTAATTACGCCCTTACTATGATGCTGGGAGAGTTTTATGTGATTTCTTTTGTAACCGCAATAAAAATAACTTTAGATTGGCTTAGTGCAAGCAAACGGGCCGCAAGATTAGAAAAAGAGCAACTTCAAACCGAATTGCGATTTCTACGCTCGCAAATTTCACCTCATTTTTTCTTCAATACCCTAAATAATATATACTCCTTAAGCCTTGAACAATCTAAAAAAGCTTCAGAAACTGTTTTAAAACTTTCTGAACTTATGCGTTATCTACTTTATGAAACTAAAGATAACAAACAACCACTTGATAAAGAAATACTTTGTATTCAGAATTATCTGGATTTGGAACGAATTAGATATGGCGAACAGGTAAAAATAAATATGGAAGTTACCGGGGATATTGAGGGTAAAAAAATTCCACCAATGCTATTTATTCCATTTATTGAAAACGCTTTTAAGCATGGGGCCAGTAAGAACATTGGAGATGTTTGTATTTCTATAAAATTACAGGTGAAACAGGAAGATATTTACTTTAAAGTAAGCAACACCTTACCAGACAAAAGAATAAACAATAAGCTGGAAAAGGAAAGCGGGGGCATAGGGATAGAAAATGTAAAAAAACGCCTGGCTTTAGGCTATGCTGAAAAAGATTACAATCTGGAAATATACTCCAAAGACGAGAACTTTATTGTCGCATTAAAATTAAAATCTAAATGAGTTTACGCTGTGTTATTATTGATGATGAGCCTCTGGCGGTAAGCGTTATAAAGAATCATCTTTCGCAAGTTAAAGATATTAAGGTTGAAGCAAGTTTTAATAATGCTGTGGAAGCACTTGAATTTCTGAGAAAAAATCCTTCAGATGTTCTTTTCCTTGATATTAATATGCCGGTTTTAGATGGGTTTAGTTTTCTTAATACCCTGGAGAAAAAACCCATGGTTATAATAACTACTGCTCATCAGGAATATGCAGTAAAAAGTTTTGAACTTGATGTACTCGATTACCTGGTGAAACCAATATCTTTTCCACGTTTTTTAAAGGCGATAGATAAAGTAAAACGCCAACAGCTTAATATGCCTACCGAAACAGAACATCTTTTTGTAAAAGTAGACAAAAAGAAAATGAAGAAAATTTACCTTAATGATATTTTGGTAGTGGAAAGCTTAAAAGATTATATCAAAATTATAACGCGCTCTGGTAAATATATAGTACACCAAACTTTAAGTAGTTTTACCGAAAGTTTACCTGAAAAAAAATTCTTGAGAATTCATAGGTCATATACCATATCAGTAGATAAAGTTGATGCTGTGGAAGGCAATAGTGTGGAAATAAATGGATCTCTGTATGTTATTGGGCGTAGCTATCTCAATGAGGTAAAAGCTAAAATCCTTGATCTAGAATAACATTTTCAACCTTCAAAAATTTTATCTAAATCTTAGCGATTTTTAATTTATTACTTTACGTAATAAGTGAAGGTAAGCATTGGCATATTTTATCATTCCAGCATCATTTGGGTGCACCCCATCAATAAAATCTTCCTGGTTTAACCCCAACTCTTTAAATCCTAAAAGGTAAATATTATCAAATCCCTCTCCTTTTAATTTTTCAAAAGCTTTCCGATTAGATCGGTTTAATTCGAGGTACTTTTCTTTTTCAGGATAATGGACTTCTCCATGTGGATATCCCGCATGATCGGTTAAAATTATTGGTGTTTCAGGATGTGATTTTCTGATGGTTTTAACCCCTCCTATCAAACGTACTTTAGCTTGTTGTGCGTCCAAACCCTGACCGGATGTGAAATTTGCAAGACAATCTAATATAAAAACTTCTGCATCTAATTGGGCTAAAAAATTAAGAACCTCTTCTTCTAAACGCCCATTTCCAGAAAAACCGTAATTAAATAAAGGAATTCCAATTTCCCTTGATAAAATTGAAGTCCAGGCTGTACCTGGTCTCCCTGCACAAGCACCCTGAGTTATGGAAGTACCATAAACTACAATTGGTTTTGTATGGTCCCGTGGAGATTCTTTGAAATTAGAATTAGTTTTAATACCAATTTCCATATTAGAAACGGTATTGTACAATGGCAGATATAATCTTAACTTATTTTGAATCAAATCTGTAGTATCTTTTAGCCGAAATTTATAGGAAATTGTATCTGCAAAATTATAATTGGCCTTTACCCAATCCCATTTCCCTTCATCACGTTTATAAAGATCTACTCCACTTACCCCTGTTGCAGGCATATGCGGAAATTCTTCCGGTCCATTTACCTCGTATTTCACAATAATCTCATCAGTATTAGTTTCAAAATCCATATAGACACCTGCAGGATTTTCAGATAGATCCCATACGCGTTTTCTCACAAGGTCTTTCATGGAGCCGGGAAAACGTTGAAATGGATTTGAAGTCTCGGCATTAATTTTTCCCCCAAGCTTCATTTCGTCCACTTTATACCAGGTAAATTCTGTAGCATTCTGTGCGGTTAGAACTCCAAAAATCAGCATTAAAAATAAGCTTAGATATCCTTTCATTGTTCAAATTTATGATCTTTCAAACCTTTATGATAAACCAGGTTTTTAGAGTTATCATTCCTTTTAACCTTTATCATTAAACTTGCCAGATAACCTCCAATCACACAAACCGGAATTGCGATTAGGGGATAGATATAGAAATTTATAGGAGTTTGATATTTTAGAAAAACAACCACAATTACACTAAGTAAAGCCCCGATTAATGTACCAGCCCAATTAGCTCTTTTTAAGAAAATCCCGAGAATAAAAATACCGGTAAGGGCACTTCCAAATAAACCAACAACTTCCTGGAAGAAGAAAAAGAGGGAAGCAATGGGAAAAGCTGCCATTAAACAAGCAACTGCTGTACCAATTACCCCAACCGTTATTGTTACCCATTTTGCAACTTTCATAGCAGTAAGTTCGGAGTAATTTTTACTAAAGCGTTTATAGTAATCAACCGTAACCACCGTTGATACACTATGCATACTGCTATCTAAACTAGACATTGAAGCAGAGTAAATCCCCGCTATTACAAGACCGGCCACACCGGGAGGAAGGTGATTTGCAATAAACAATGGGAAAATACCATCATTTTGCATTCCCACAACTATAAAATCAGGATTGTCTTTAAAAAAGACATATAAAAAAGTCCCCATTAAAAAGATAAGCAATCCAGCAGGAATGGAAATTATTCCGTTAAGCCAAATACTTTTACGTGATTCCTTTTCGTTGGCTGTGGTTAAATAACGTTGTACTACTGCCTGGTCTGTAGTGTATGGCGCAAAATTTAATGCGAAAGAACCTAAAAATAATGACCAGGTTACGACCTCAGTCCAGCTAAATCGGAAATCGAATAACTTCATTTTATTATCCGCATAAGCAGTTTCAAAAATATAACCTACATCCCCAATATCTATGGCAATATAGATAAGTCCAAGGATAAGCCCTCCAATAAGTACAATTACCTGAATAACATCTGTCCAAATTACAGCTTCAATACCTCCCAAGACCGTGTAAAGTATTGCAAGAACACCCATGATAATTATTGCCGTATAGATGTCCAAACCTACTACTGTAGACAGTGCAAGGGCTGGCAAATAAACAACAATCCCCATTCTCGCCACCTGAAACAGTACGAAAGAAGCACTACCAAAAATTCTTACCGCAATATTAAATCGCTTTTCAAGATATTCGTAGGCAGTAGTAATATTTAAATTTCTAAAGAACGGAAGGTAAAAGGTAATGACAATAGGCACCGTAAGCAAAATAGTAAAGTAACCTAAATAGGCCTGCCAGTCATAAGAATAGGCCAAAGCCGGTTGTGAAAGATAGGTTATTGCACTAAGCATCGTTGCATAAATACTCAACCCAGCAGCCCACCAGGGTATACGCCCACCAGCCAGAAAATAATCATCTGTACTATTGTTTCGTCTGGAAAAATACCAACCAAGCCCAACAATTAATGCTAAATAAACAAATAAAGTAATGTAATTAATCAAGCCAAAATCTGCCCTGTGGGGCTCCACACTAATTTTGTGAACGGCCGGGGTACGTACACCAGGACTTATCTCTCCTCCAGCAATAAAAATCTCATCATTCCAGAATTCGGCGTCAGTTACCACGGGGGTGGCTCCAGGAATTTCCCCTCTTTTACTCCAGGTATCAGTAATTGCATGATAAGCCCATATTGTAGAAGAAAATGATGTGTTCTTAAAATTACTGGCTATAAGCTTATTAATTGAATCGGTTTTTTGGTTGATTTCTGCTTTAGAAAGTTTTGAACCTTCCAAGTTTATAAGCTCATTTTGAAGTTCCAAACGTTGCTTCCATAGTTGGTTTTCTCCTCCGGCACCGCCAAAAATGATAATATGCGCATCTCCAAGCTTAACCGCCGGGGCTGCGCCAATATATCCTCCTGAAAGTCCGGGAGTAGCATTGGTAGGAATATCTGCTTTTTGTCTCCATTTCTTTTGAAGCGGATTATATTCATACACATCAGTCAAAAATTGATTCGGATCATTTGCATCGGGATTGAAATGAGTTCCACTAAAAACATAAACACAATTCGCCTTTCCGTTGTTCTGGCTAACCACTACGGGTTGAATTCTACCTGGACCTGGTAAATCTTCTAAACGTTGCCATTCATTATTTTTAAAAGAGAAAAATTTATTACTTGCTTTACTTCCATTTTCTTCCTGTCCTCCAACAACAAAAACCTCATCACCTATATTTGTAGCCTGCATATTAGCCAGAGGTACAGGTAGATCAGGCTGCTTTTCAATTTCAATTTTCTTCTCTCTCGGGTTCCATTTTAGCAGAAAAACTTCAGAAAATGTACCATCTGAATTATTCCCTCCAATACATAACAAGCCATCGGGAGTAGACACTGAAGCTCCATAAGCCAGTTTCCGCGGTAATTTTGCATTTACTGAAATCCAGTTATAGCTATCATTCGATTTTTGTAAAACTTCAATAGTATTATACCAAACTTTTTCTCCTCCTTCCCAAACAGGGTCATTCGGAAAATTTGCTCCGCCAGCAACGATAAAAGCATCGTTATGGACTCCCGTGAAGGCTCCATTAACGCCTAATTCATTATTGAGATGTGCAATGGTATCCCATTTGAAGTCAAGCCTTTTTTCAATTTGAGCAGTTAATTGCCCGCATAGAAATAATAAAAGAAAAAACAACCGAACATTCATAAGCTAAATTTTTGCCCAAGATAATAATTTTGTATTATGTATAACATATAAATATCAAAATATTATGAAGACTTTTGAGAATTTAATGTAATTCCAGTGAAGTGATCATTATTACTGGTGCAGTTAAACATTCGTTAGTCAGAATTCCAGGTTCTTTTTGTTTTCTAAAAGCAACCTTGACTTCTACACCCATTGCGCGAAATTCTTCTTCTATTTCATGTTGAAAAACATATTTTTCATCAGAAAGTTTTAGAGTTATATAGCCATTGATAGTTGCACAGTCTGGCTGGTAATATAAAGTAGCCGCTGCATGTTCTAATTCATTATCATTTTGCTTTTCAACAGTACAACCCAGTAGTAATATTAAAAAGAGGAGGGATAAAAATTTCATACTACTAGTTAATTTTAAAAAGCGAATATTAAGTCCTTGATATCAACCATGATCCAATTGTCCAAAGACTATTAAGAAATAAGATTAAAAAGGCCCAAAAGGAATATTGGTTAATTGAAAATCTATCATTTTTCCAATAAATAGCCGAGATACTTAATAAAACAACCTGGCCTATTAATAAAAGAATAGTGAAGGATTCTACAATAAACTGGATAAAGAAATTATTCCATTTTAAGATTTTTGCATTTAAGTACAAAAAACCAAAATACCCAGCAATAAATATACTGAGATAAAATAAGCGTTTTGAAGATAAATTCTTTATCATAGATTATTTGTTTGATTTTTTAGGACTATCTCATAACCTCCATCTTAAATGTTGAAGCCGGCAAGCCTTCCGAATTAATCAAATTACCGGTAGCCCAGGGCTGCCAGTTATAGTAAATAAATTTAGGCTTTTTTGAAGTTTTAATAAATACTTTATCTCCTTTTACTTTTGCCGGTGCTTGCGATTTTCCATCAATTGAAAATCCCCTCAAAGATTTATCATCTAAGGTTTTGAGTTCTTTTCCAGTAAACCTAAAATCTACAATTACCTTCCTATTTTTATTAATAGCATTCTTTGGTAAGGGACCAGAAACCAAAACATCTTGCCCATATTCTTTGTTTAAAGCCCATCGCGCAAGCCTATTGCCCACAGCTTTTTTATTTCGTGGGTGCACATCGTGACGGGCACCAATATCACTACTCACGGCCATTCCCACATTCTTCATTTCCTCCAGTAATCTACGCTGCCCGTCCCTAAATTCAGGCCAAAAGTGAGAGTCATAATTTATGGTATCAATTGAAGACAACTGAACCCAGTAAAAAGGTAAACTAGGGTTCTCCCATTTTTTTCGATAATCCTGTATCATAAGTTTTTGCAGCTCAGGATATTCTTCTACACGCTCCTTTTCCTGGGCGTTACTTTCGCCTTGATACCAAAGAATACCTTTAATTGGCATTTTTAAAATAGGCGCAATACCTGTGTTAAATGCGAAACCTGGTTTATAAGCATGATTTGGTCCATTGGAGTTATTTTCTACTTGATTTCCGTTGATATTCTCCCGACCTCTTTCTCTTATCCAATCGGGTAGATGTGCATTATAAAGCCAGTTCGAACCCGTTTTCTTAGAAAATTTTTTATTCTCCTTTAAAGTTTCTAATGCAATGAATGTTTCCAGGGGTGCACCGCCAATAGATAAATTGATAAGGCCTACCGGAATCCCTTTTTTATCTATAATTTGTTTCCCAAAATAGTATCCTATAGCACTCATAGCTTTAAAAGAAGAAGTATCGCTTTCCTCCCATTTTTTATCATAGAATAATTCTCCCCCAGCCAATTTTTTTCTTTGATCCTGATTATAGGCCTTCCCATAAATATTCTTTCCTATATACTTAGGGTTATAGAACCTTAGTTGCTTGTTATCGGCATTTTTTAATTCCTCTTCAAAATGCATTTCCCCGCTCATAGGCCACTCCATATTAGATTGACCCAATAATAGCCAAACATCCCCAATAAGGATATTAGTTAAAGTAATTGTTTGTGTTAACGATTTTATTCGAATTTTCTGTGGCTGAGAGGTTGCTAGTTGTCTTCCAAATTCAAGTTCCCAACTACCATTAATGTCTGCGACGGTGGACTGGTTTTTATTTAGAAAACTCACAACAATTTCCGTTTGCGGAGGAGCAGATCCCCAGATTTTAATGGGTTGATCCCGTTGAAGCACCATATTATCAGTAAATATTTCTGCTACTTTTAATTGGGAATGTGAAGTATTAATAGCTAAAAGAAGAACAAAAAGGAAAAAAATCCATCTCATAATTTTTATTCTTTTATTGTTGAAAATCGAATTCCCTCCTGCTCCAATTTTTCATTTTTAAAAGTTTTAAATCAAGGAGTAATTGGCCCCCAATATTTTTCATAATCTGATGCTGCTGGCGGATTGGGATCTCTTACAATCCTAAATCCTACAAATTGAGCATCGGTATTCCACCATTTACTTTTCGGGAATTGAGGGTCGCGCATTTTCCAGTTCTCACTGGATTCCAAACGAGCAGCACTTCTTAAGTATTCAGCATCATCATAATAAGAGCCTCCCCTAACACTATGAGGATATTCATTTTCTGGTACTACAAAAGGATTAGAGGTCCGATCCTCCCTGTTTTTATAAGTATCAGCGCTATAAGCATCTAAAGTCCACTCCGCAACATTTCCGTGCATATCATAAAGCCCCCATTGGTTTGGTTTCTTTGAACCCACGGCGTGGTAATGACCGTCACTATTTTCATAAAACCAGGCATATTCATTTAAATCGTCAGGGTTGTCGCCAAAATGGTAAGAAGATTGATTCCCAGCCCTGGCAGCATATTCCCATTCTGCCTCAGTGGGTAAGCGATAAAAATATCCTGTTTTTGCTGAAAGCCATTTACAGAATTTTTGCGCGGCCAGATATGTTATATTCACCACCGGCATACCATCGCCTGTTCCCATTCCCAAACTCATATCTACATAAGGCACAGTAGCACCTGAAATAGCATCAACTTTAATAGTTATATCCTTAGCCTTATTCTCTAATGGCAAATCATTTAACGGACGCTCCAGGTAGAGCTTAAAAAGCTTCCATGTAATTTCGTGAGATGCCATCCAAAAAGGATCAATCTGTACCTTATGTAACGGTGTTTCATCTTCAAAATGACCAAATTCTTCTGGCGAACTACCCATTTGAAATTCCCCGCCAGGAATAGCAATCATTTTAATCTCTAAATCTGTACCTGAAAGTTCCTGAACATAATTTTCTAACTTGTCCTGGCCGTAAAATTCAACAGAAGCCAAAGTTAAACAGGTAACAAAAAATTTTATATATCTCATTTTTTAAAAATCATCACTTTGTTTATATGCTTCTATTACGGCGATTTCACCCTTTTTTCCCTGCAGGGAGTTCCCGTGTTCCATACCTACTATTCCATCAAAACCTTTTGAATGGATATATTTAAATACATTTCTATAATTGATCTCACCGGTAGTGGGTTCGTTCCTTCCCGGGTTATCGCCTACCTGAAAGTATGCTATCTCATCCCAACCTGCCTCAATATTAGGAATTAGGTTCCCTTCTTGAATTTGTTGGTGATAAATATCAAAAAGTATTTTACAGGAAGGACTATTTACAGCCTTACAAATTTGATAAGCCTGGGGGGATTCGCTCAAAAATAAACCGGGATGGTCTCTAAAATTTAGAGGCTCCAATACCATTGTAAGATCGTGGGGTTCTAAAATATCGGCAGCACGCTTTAAAGATTCTATCACATTTGCAGTTTGATATTGCTTATTTTGACGTTGATCTACATAACCGGGCACCACCGTCATCCATTTCGCATTAACACGTTTAGCCACCTCTACCGATTCTCTAATTTCTTTTAGAAATTCATTTTGCAAATCTTTATCTCCACTAGCTAAATTAGGTTTGGTCCAGTAAATAGTATGGGCCACAAAAACACCCATTCGTATATTTCTTTTGGCCATTGTTGCAGCCATTTCTTCTTGTAACCCCAGCGTTCTTCCTTTCATTCCATTATCCTCAAAGGCCTTAAAACCCTGATCTGCCATAAAATTAAGCTGATCTATGGGATCTTCTCCTGCGTGGCTACTAAACATTCCCAGGTGAGGGGCATAATCAAGATTAAAATTAACCTCATTTGAAAAAGTATTTTCATTGAAATTAGCAGCGAAAGCCCCTACCGGCGCCAAACCAGCCAGGGCAGATGCTGCTATGTTTTGCTTAACAAAGGTTCTTCTATTCATTATTATTTAGCTGCTGTAGGTTCATTTTTAGTTGATTGAGAATCTTCAAAAACATGCGTGGCATAATTTAAATCCATTTCGTTGTAGTGTTTTTTAAATTCGGTTAGCCCGCTTTTAAATTCTTCCCAGTTACGTTCTTCGGGATAGGTCCAGACCACCTCAGACAAAGCTGTCATTCTCGGTAAAATCATATACTCTACGTAATCTGAATCTTTTATATATTCAGTCCAAACATTGGCTTGCGCTCCCATAATATACTTTGCTTCCTCAGTTGATAATTCTTCAGGAACAGGATCAAAAGAATATACATGTTCAACAGTAGAATTGCCTCCAATTGCCAGAGGTTCATTTTCAGGATTGGCTTGATAATGGTCAAAATACAAATGAGTATTTGGAGTCATCACTACATTATGCTTTTGTTTAGCAGCTTCAATCCCACCCTGGTTACCTCTCCAGGACATTACCGTGGCATTAGGAGCAACGCCTCCCTCAAGAATCTCGTCCCAGCCAATTATTTGACGACCATTTTTATTTAGAAATTTCTCAATTCGCCTAATAAAATAGCTTTGCAATTCGTGCTCATCTTTAAGCCCCTCTCGTTTTATAACTTCCTGTGCCTGGGCACTTTTTTCCCATTCTGTTTTTGGTGCTTCATCTCCACCAATATGAATATATTCACTTGGGAATAA
This sequence comes from Salegentibacter sp. BDJ18, assembly GCF_017579965.1. Taxonomy (NCBI): domain Bacteria; kingdom Pseudomonadati; phylum Bacteroidota; class Flavobacteriia; order Flavobacteriales; family Flavobacteriaceae; genus Salegentibacter; species Salegentibacter sp. BDJ18. The sequence continues at coordinate 67,414 of NZ_JAFLQX010000016.1, read as the reverse complement.
TTCCATAACCTCGGTTAAAACATTTTCCAGGAATTCAAAAGTTTCTTCTTTTGGTGCCAATATTTCATCAAATACCCCCCATTTAGTAGCCACTTCATAGGGACCTGTATTATTACCTAATTCTGGATAGGCAGCTAAAACTGCGCGAGAGTGACCTGGCAATTCTATTTCGGGGATAACAGTTACATGTCTTTTAGCAGCATAATCCACGATATCCTTAACTTCTTCTTGCGTGTAATACCCTCCATATTCTTCGCCATCACCTTTATATGGATCAAAATTCTTTTCTATCATCGTTTCTTTCCTCATAGAGCCAATCTCGGTAAGTTTAGGATATTGTTTTATTTCGATTCTCCACCCCTGATCTTCGGTTAAATGCCAGTGGAAAGTGTTCATTTTATGCACCGCTATTAGATCTATATATTTTTTAATGAAAGCTACCGGAAACATATGTCGAGCTACATCTAAGTGCATTCCGCGATAATCAAATGCTGGAGCATCTGAAATAGCTACGGCAGGAATACTGATTTCTGCTGATTCATTTTGAAGTTCAGATTTTAAAGGAAGAAGCTGTTTTAGCGTTTGCACCCTATAAAAAACACCTTTGGCAGAAGCTCCTTCTACTACAACCTTTTCGTGTGTAATCTTTAAATTATAAGCTTCATCTTGATCAAAATCAGTTGAAATTTTAAGACTAATGCTTCTTTTTACCTCATCTTTATTAGATTTAATTGCTGGGGTAACGCCTGCAATTTCCCCAATATAATCCGCAAGAAATTTAGCTTCCTGATTTAATTCTTCACTTGCCTGTATTTGAATATTCTCGTCTATAACAAAAACCCCATTTGAAGTTTCCATTTTTTGTGGATGCGGAATTATAGCATAATCTTGCTTCTTATTTTCAACTTGTGCAAATTCCTCATAAGATTTAGATTTATCACATGCTAAAAGAGTTGCAGTTAAAAATAATAACAATATAAGGTTTTTCATAACTAACTTTCCATTTATAAATATTCAATAAATATAATTATCATATCGAAAATTAAAAATTTATACTTCATAATTTTTAACTTTCGATATCTTTAAAAATAAAATTGCTTTTAATTAATTTGAATTTTCAATATTTTCGAAAGCCTGCCAGCATTGATACATAGCACGAGGCACATGAAAACAACCTTTCCATTTCCCTCCTTTTAAACTAAGGTGTGGTTCTCCCTGCCTATTTAAATAGCCAAACCACTCGCCATTCTTTTCGTCGGAAAATTTACTCCATGCATAGTCATGGACTTTTTTATACCACTCCCAAACTTCCTGGTTTTTGGTTAAGCTATAGGCTTTTGAGAGCGCCACAAGCGCTTCCAGGTGTACCCACCAAAGTTTTTGATCCCATTCTAACTGCTGGGGTGGATTACCTTTAATATCAAGAAAGTAAAAAATTCCGCCGTATTGTTTATCCCAGCCAAATTCTAAGGTATTTAAAACAACCTGGACCGCTTCATCCAACAATTTTTTATCATTCTGCCTTTCTGCAATATCCATCATGAACCACATCGCTTCAATACCGTGACCCGGATTAATAAGACGTCCTTCAAAACTATCTGAAAATGAACCGTCCGGATTTAAGTTTTCATAAATCAAACCATCGTCCTGAAGAAACACCTCCATCACTTCTGTTATGCTGTGCTCCAGCCGCAGATCAACTTCTTCTTTTGGTAAAACCGATTCCAGTTCCAGAACGAGATTGGATAAAATCATAGGAAGGGAAAAATTTCTAAGGGGCCGGTTACCCATAGTTTTATCGTATTTACCTTTTGGATTTTCCTTTCTATCTAGAATATTATAGTAGGTTTTACGAGCCAGTGCTTCAATCTCTTTATCTCCACTGGCTTTTGCATATTGCCCGAAAGCCATCGTTGCAAAACAATCGGAAAAAATATTATAGGGAGCAATAAGAGGTTTCCCTTCGCGGGAAAGGGAAAAATAAAAGTTACCATTTTTATCCATGGCATGGGTGCGCAAAAAGTCAATCCCGTTTTTAGCAATATCAAGCCATTCCTTTTTTTGCTCTACATCATTGAAAAGAAACGAATACATCCAGGCCTGCCTTCCCTGCAACCAGACGAATTTATCAGTATCATACACCTGGCCTTCCTGGGTTAAGCACGAAAAATAACCACCATGTGTCTTATCGATTGAAAAGTTGCTCCAAAAAGGAATAACATCTTCTAAAAGTGCTTTTTTATATATAGTTGAATTCATATAATATGTATAACATAATACGAATATAAAAATTAGTTATATCTTTATCCTTTATTATCTGATATTTTATAAATTATTTTTATTTCTTAGCTTTTTTGGAATATTTGCATGACTATGAAGAACATAAAACCTATTGATACACTTTCTCTGGTTGATAAAGTTGAAATTCGACTCTTAGAATTTTTTAAAAATAACAATTTAAAACCCGGAGATCCAATTCCCAAAGAACTTGAGTTTTCTCAATCACTGGGAGTTAGTCGTACGGTTATAAGGGAGGCATTATTAAGGCTAAGAACCCTTGGATTGGTGGAGTCAAAAAAACATAGAGGCATGGTGCTTACCGAACCAGATATTATAAATAATTTTGCTCGTATTTTAGATCCCACGCTTTTGGGCACCGGTATATTAAAGAATCTTTTTGAACTGCGTTTAATCTTAGAAATGGGAATGGCAGATTTTCTTTTTGAAAGAAAAACTCAGAAAGATTTAGACGATCTGGAAGAGATTGTTGTAAAGGAAGAGGAACAGGAATCAGATCAAAGCCATTTTAGCCTTGATAAGGAAATAGCTTTTCACGGGAAACTTTACCAAATTTCAAATAATAAAACCCTGCAAGGCTTTCAGCAATTATTATTACCCGTTTTTGAATATGTTCATTTAAAAAACACTCCGCAAGATTTTAAACATCGATATTCTTCAGGACATTTTGTTACTCACCGCATGTTAATGGATAATATAAAAATTGGAACACCAGAAACATTTAGAAATGCCATGCGTCATCATTTAGAACCTCATTTTGATTCCATTTTTAAAGAAAAATAAACTTTTATTCAAGTCGCTTAATTTTAATGTCCCGAAATTCAACTTCTTGCCCTTCGGCCTGAAGACCAATGTATCCCTGGGTTAAAAGTTTTCCATCTTGTTTAATTTCCGGATCATAACCTTCAGTGGTACCACCACCAATTTGAGGTTTTGTATATTTTAATACCGTCTTACCATTCACTTTATGAATAACAAGACTGTCCTGAACTATCAATTCAGCTTGCACCCATTCGTTCCATAAGTAAGTATCTGAAGAAGAACTAATACAATGCCGTGGATCCATTTCTCCCTCAAAAAAAACTTCAGTGCCCGGGGAACACATATTTCCCGTTGGGCGTGGATTGCCGTCACCGGCATCTGCCAGCATTTGATATTCAACTGAAATTGGCCAATCCTGATTTTTTAAAATTGTTTTAGGATCCTGAGAATGAAACATCACTCCGCTGTTTCGGTAAGTGTAGCCTGGCGCATCTTCCATCCATTCTTCAGTAAAACGATATTCAAATTTTAAGTGGTAATTTGAAAATGGTTTCTCATAAAAAAGATGACCGTATCTTTCGTTAAAACGTTCATATCCCTTATAATTTACCTGAATAACTCCATCTCTAACCTGAAAGGTGTTTTGATAATTATCACCCAATTCATGTTTGTGAATTTTTACTATCCAGTTATCCAGATTTTTTCCATTGAATAAATATTCCCAACCATCATCTTTTTCATTTTTCGAAGTATTTATTTTACAAGAAACCAAAATTAAAATGCTAGTGGAATAACAAAAGAATTTAATAATATTATATTTCATCTGAATATTAAATAGGAAAATTAGGTGTTAAAATAGTTTAAAAACACCAAAATCAAAATTCCCGGGCGGAATTTTGATTTAGTATTGTAAAAAATCCAGATCTCGGTATTCACAACTGGCTAAATTAAATCAACTGTAATTAATCAAGAAAACCTGTGAAATTATCAAAGAATACCGAGTCTAGATAATTGAAAGTATTTTGGTTATTGTTTTTTTACTTATCAGTCAACCATTCTAAAGAAAAGCTTGTAAAAAGATTCCTGGAATAGCCATCGGCTTCAAAAAACACACCTATATCACCATTCTCTAAAACCGTAAGATCAGAATAGGCTGCAGATCCAGGATATATAGTTTTTCCTTCACTCCAGGTTTCTCCTTCGTCATAACTTATACGAACGCTTAGGTTTTTTCTTTCCTCTGCATCATTGGAATTTGAAAAAAGCAGGATATCTTTTTCGTTCTCACCGTCACGAGTATACCTAATAATACTCGCATTATTTCCTGGGTCGGTCAATTTAGTTTCTGGACGGGTTTCCCAACTTTCTCCCTTATCATCAGAAATATGTACATATCGATGTCCTTCACCTGTATTCACTCGAGCATTAATCATATATCTTCCATCGGCAAGCTCAATAACCTTAGATTCATCTGCAGGTTGAATTGGGGTGTCGATTAAAAACCAGCTTTCTCCGTGGTCATCACTACCAAATAAATGTAGACCATTATCCAGGTTTACAAGGGTATGCAGTAGCCTCCCAGAGCTTGTTTGTGTTCCACGTCCAGAAGTAATGAATTTAAAATCTTTATGCCATTCATCCTTAGCAATTTCCGTAGTAATATCGCGGGGTTCTGTCCAGGTTTTGCCGTTGTCTTTACTCGAAACTACATGTAGATAATAGATATTCGCTTCATTGTCAAGATCCATAAAGTTATAGAACATAAAAATTTCATCTGTCTCTTCATCAACAATCATAGAAGGGTCTGATGCAGATTCTCCCTCGGGAAAATCAACTACCGTTTCAATTTCGCTCCAGGTTTTACCATTATCGGTACTTCTACGCTGTACAATATTTATATCTTTGCTCCCTCTTAAATCAGCACAAGAAGGTACTCTCTCATCTATTGCAGCTATAAGATCTCCATTAGGAGCAGTTATCAAAGAAGGGATTCGATAACAGGCAATATTCTCTTTAGCTTCTGCATTAAAAAGATCTTCAAACACTAACTCCTGTGTTTTAGGCTCATTAATTTCTTCTATTTTGGCTTCTTTTTCTTTAGCGTTATCATTGCAACCTTGCAAAAAAGCACCGAGCACTATTAGTAATACAATTTTTTTCATAATTTTTAATTTAATTAAATTTTAAAAAAGGCCGCAAGTGCGGCCTTTTCAGCTAACTAACTAATAAATAATAACCATGGGTATAATTATTATTCATAACCTTCTGTTTGTTCCAATAGCGGATTATTGGCTATCATTCCTGGAGAAATTGGTAGTTCCAATTTATAAGCTTCAGCTGCATCCAAACTTTCTATTTCATCAAATATAAATGTGCCTCCTGCACGTCTTAAATCCCACCAACGTTTTCCTTCCCCGATAAATTCTTTTAACCTTTCATCAAGAATTGCACGAGTATTCTCTACCTGAGAGCCACCTGTATAAGCATCTTCGGCTTCTGTATAATCCTCTCCATAAGCTCTCATTCGAATTTGATTGATTTCTTCTGACGGATCTTCCCCTAAATTATTTTTGGCCTCAGCCAAAAGCAATATAACATCGGCATACCTAAACAATGGTACATCATTATTACTTAAACGGCTACCTGCTTCAACTACACCCAAAAACTTTTTCAGAATAGAGGCTTGATACCCTTCAGTATCAAATGGAATATGACCTTCATCATTACCATAAAGCCTAATAAAAGTCTCATCTCGGCGTGCATCTTCAGTATTATCAATCATTTCCAGGATTTTAATACTTGGTCCATAACGGTTACCTCCATTAGAAATAAAATCGGCCATAGAGTTACCATAGGAATCCCAGGTAGCATTTATCTCTGTAGACCGACCAGTAAATAATCCGCTATAAAAATTTCCAGCTTCATCTTGTGTATAATCAAATTTAAAAATGAACTCATTATTATTTTCATTTTCTTCACCCCACAGATCATTGTAATTTTCTACCAGGCTAAAGCCCATTCCTTGTACTTCTTCTAGAGCTAATTTTGCTTCATTATAATCTGTATCTCCCCCGCCAAGGAGTTTACCAGACCATAAATAAACTTTTCCTTTCAAGACCAAACTTGCAGCTTTAGACCAATAGGTTCGCTGCCCATTCCAAAAAGATTCATCATTTCCAAAAGCCTCTAAAGATCTGGCAATATCGCTTTTTACCAATGCCATTACCTCTTCTTTAGAGGAACGAGCTTTAGCTAATTCGCTCGGATTAACGTCTAACAAAGGTTCAGTTGAAATTGGTACTCCACCCCAGGTTTTTAACATTGTAAAATACATAAATGCCCTAATTCCATACACCTGTCCAATAAGGTGAGCTTTATCGGCTTCATTGTCAAATTCGATATTTTCAATATTTAAAAGAAAATCATTAATATGATGCATATAACCGTAAAAACCAGCCCAATTTCCAAATGGCACCTGAGTAGCACTAATATTTTGATTAATTAAATCGAGGTTAGCTGGAGATTCAAACGTAGGACCTCCCCAAATATCTGAACGAACTTCACCCATAGTCCAGAAAGTACTATTTCGAGCTCTAAAATTAGCATATAAGCCAACCTGCGCAGCTCTTGCAGCCTCTTCACTTTCCCAAAACCCATTATAGGTTAAGGTGCTTTCCGGCTGTAGATCTAATTCGCTTTCGCAAGCTCCGAGTGCAAAAAGTAATATAAGTGCACTAACTATTTTATAAATCTTCATATTCATTATTTTTTATTAAAAACTTAAATTAACACCCAGAGTATAACTTACCGGTAAGGGGAAACGACCGCTATCTATACCTCCATTTTCTGGAGAGTAGCCGGTATAATCATTAAAGTATGCTAAGTTACTTCCCGTTCCATATATTCTAAGGTTTTGGAATACATTACCTATAAGTTCTCCTGGAACATTGTAACTTAAGGTCACCTCCCTAAGAGCTAGGTAGTCCCCTTTTTCCCAATAACGAGAACTACTATTGTACTGTCCTCCATACGGAAAGGACAAGTGGTTACGTTGTGGATCAGTGAAATCGTATCTGGGAACGTTTGTATTTGGATTTTCTTCCGTCCAGGTATCTAACAATTCGTTAGTCCAGTTCATATTTCCTTGAACTTGCGCCATTCCCCGGGATCTTGCATTGTTTTGTATTAGATGGCCTAAAGCAAAGTCAGTCTTTATAAACAAGTTAAAGTTTTTATAGGTAAGATCTGAGGTGAATCCTCCAAAGAAATCTGGTGTAATTCTACCAATTTTCACCCTGTCGCGAAAATCTATAATATTATCACCATTCACATCCCTCCAACGAGAATCCCCTAACTGCTGAATTTCTGGGTTGGTTGCCATTTCTACTCTACGACCTTCGTGCTCTGCCAGATCGGCTTCAGTTTGATAAACTCCTTCTTGAATATAAGCAGTAACAATATCAGTTCCCACTCTTTGTCCTTCCTGTAAACCACCTATATATCGGGTACCATCGGTTTCAGGGTCATAAATCTCAATCCCTCCTTGACGGTTGTTTTCTACCCCGTTATCAGGTAAAGATTCCACATATCTTTTTTGTGTAAAATAAGTACCACCAATATTCCAGTTCCAATTGTCGTTATTGACAATTGTTGCATCCAATTCTAATTCAAAACCTTTATTTCTTAAGGTCCCGTTATTCACAAGGATAGAACTAAATCCAGTCCATTGAGGTAAAGTTAAACCTGCAAGTTTATCATCCACATCTCGAATAAAATAATCTACTAAAAGATTCACACGATTTTTAAACAGGCCTAAATCCAATCCAAAATTGAGTGTAGTGGCACGTTCCCATTTTAGACCAAGTGTTGGTAAATTGGTATTAGCGTAACCGGTTTGACCACCATACACAGCGGTTTCCGCATATAAACCATAAACACCATAATTACTCAATACATCTATATTTCCATTCACCCCATAACTAACACGTGGTTTAATACGCGATACTAAGCTTTCAACATTTGAACTTTCATAAAAGTTTTCATTATGAAGATTCCAACCAAATGATACCCCTGGGAAGAAATCATATTTTTCAGTCCCTAATCTCGAAGTTCCGTCTTGTCTAAAAGTAAGACCTAGTAAATATCTATTATCATAATCATAATTTACCTGCCCAAAAACTGAAGCAATAGCATAATTAGTTTTTGAGGAAGAAGGCACTCCATTAGCTTCTGCTCCCGCATTCAGAGTAGTAATTAAATCGGTAGGAGATAACCTTGTTGCTCCACTCAATACAAAATAGTCTTCTCGAAAAAATTCTCCACCCAACATTGCATTCACATTGTGTTTTTCATTAAAAACATTATCATAAGTAACCGTGGCCGTGGCCTGATTTCTCAATGTTTTTTGATGGCTGGCAGAAGCATTTCTAGTGGTTACTAATGATCCCGCATTTAAGTACGCTTTATTAAAGCTCTCATTAGTGTTATTAATAGTAAAATGGGAACCCCTAAGCATTAAGTTGAAATTTTCTATAAACTGCCAGTCCAATTGTACTGATGCAGTAAGACGCTGCTCCAAATTCTCACTTAAAAATTTATCCTTATAGTATAAAGGATTACCAAAACTAGTATTTGTACCAGGGTTTGGATCATCACTTAAACTCCCATCGGGATTATTATTATAAATCCTGGACGTAGGTGGTTGCCCCGCCGCACGTTCGAATATTTGATTATCATTACCCAAATAAGTACCATTAACTTCGGAATGCGCATAAAGTAAATTTGAAGAAACTTTAAAATTATCTTTTACGTTATAGGACCCGTTAAACGTTCCTGAAAACCGTTCAAAACCAGAACCAATAACAATACCTTGATCATCAAGATATCCCAAACCGGCATAATAAGTACCTTTCTCATTACCGCCATCAAAAGAAAGAGAATGATCTTTTGAGTGACTATTTTGAAAAAACAACTCACTCATATCATTTTCTTGAAAAATTAACTGCTGCGACGGATTTATAGGATCTTGAATGGAACTCCAACCTGGCTGATCTAACAAATATCTATTATCGTCTCCTAAAATCATTGTAGTAAAAGGAGAATTTGTAGTGTTATTACCAGTTCCCATCCCCTGGGGTCCTACTAGAAAATTATTAAATGCGCCTTCACCAAGTACTCTTTGTGTATTTCTAATTGCCCTACGATTATAAATAATAAAATCTTCGGCCCCAAGATATTCTGGGGTGTCCCGTCTTTCATTGATAGTATACCTATGCCTATAGGTAATATTAGAACGTCCAGCTTTTCCTTTTTTGGTAGTTACCAGAATAACTCCGTTTGCAGCTCGCGCACCATATACGGCAGTAGAAGCAGCATCCTTTAAGACTTCCATAGATTCAATATCGTCGGAATTTAAAGCATAAAAGGATCCGGGAACCCCGTCAATTAAGATTAATGGACTACCGCCACCACCAAAATCACTTCCCCCCCGTAGAGAGATACTTGGTGTAGCTCCGGGTTGACCAGTGTTTTGAGTTACACGTAAACCTGCAATAGTACCCTGAAGTGCTGTAGCCGCATTAGATCTAGGCGCGCTTTCCAGTACTTTAGTATCTAATTTGGAAACTGCAGTAGCCATATTACTCCTCAACTGGGTGGAATACCCAGTAACAACCACTTCATCCAGGCTGGATAGATCTTCTTCAAGAATAACATTAATTTCAGCATCCCCGTCTTCTACAACGATTTCGGTAGTTTTGAAACCTATATAACTAAAGGTTAAAGTTTCTCCCTGGGATACTTCTATATTATATGCTCCATCAAAATCGGTTTGAACACCACGATTAGTATTTTTCACTAATACATTAACTCCAGGTATAGGGATTCCTGCTTCATCTGAAACAACTCCTGAAACTTCGAAATCCTGAGATTGCATCGTAAAGCCAAAACACAAAAATACAAGCCCACCCAATAGTACTTTATTAGTGAAATCTGGCCGGGATAATTGCAATACCTTATTCAAAAGGTATCTCCAATCATCCATAATTAATCTTTTTTTCATAAAATTAGGATTTAATTTGTTTGTTTTTAACACTGCTAATATAAATAAAAGCATTATGTTATACATAATAATTTAATAAAAAAATTTTCGTTATGATGAAAAATATTCGGACAACCCAATGTTTTCAAAAGTTTCGAAAGCATTTTTTATTTCAGAATCTTTTAAAGTAGGATGCGGATAACGCGAGGGACCACAATCTACGCCAAGTTTCTTCATAAAACTTTTCCCAGATCCATTGAAGCTTCCATAGGTACTTAATTTTTCTACAAATTTTGCTACAAAACTCTGTAACTGCGCAGCTTTCTGAAGATTACCTTTATCAAATTCTTCCTTTATTTTATAAAAAAGTGGTGATAAATGATTGTAAGTACTTCCAACCCAACCACCAGCCTGTAAGCCTAGTGAAGAATAAAAAGCTTCATCTACTCCAAAGAAAATATCCAAATCAGGATGACCCAGACTTGTTTTTTGAAATTCTACGAGGTTATTCTCAGTAAATTTAATACCAGCAAAATTGGGAATTTGTTCCTTAGCTTTTTCAGCAAAACTCCGCATTGGAAAATTTACACCGGTTAAAACAGGTAAGTGATAGTAGTAGAAAGGAAGGTTTTTTGCCTTTAATGCAATTGATTTACAATAGTCAATTAATTGCTGGATATTTGAAGGTTTAAAATAAAAAGGAGCTATTGCTGCCACTGCATCTGCCCTTCCCACTGAAGAAGCTGCAAGAATTTCTGCCTCTTTCAGGCTATTGCTTCCTACGTGATTTATTAAGTATAAGCCATTTGATTTATGATCTGCCCAGGCTTCCAGGAGCTCTGTACGCTCATTAGGGGTTAACGAAACAAAATCACCAGTAGAACCATTAATAAAAACTCCAGATAGTTTATTCCTTTTAAGAAAATCGGCATACGGACCAACCATCCCAGGATTAATGCTCCAATCATCTTTCATAGGCGCATAAGTCGCCGCAAACAAGTTTTTCATTTGATATGTATTATGTATTACATATCAAATATATAAAATATTATCTTTTATTCACCTTTTCCGGCAATTAAAACTTCCACGTTATTCTTTTGTAACATCTTAAGGTCGTTCTCATCAATTCCATCGTCGGTAATAACCTTATCTATATGTTCAAAATTCTGAATAAAAGCCAGACCGGTTTTTTTGAACTTAGTAGAATCAGCGACAACAATTACTTCTTCAGCAATCTCAATCATTATTTGATTTAGATATGCCTCTTCCATATGGTGGGTGAAAAAGCCGACATTGCTTCTAATACTATCTACTCCAAGAAACAATTTATTACAAAAAAGCTGTTTTAAATTGCGCTCCGCCATTGGCCCCACTAAGGACATGGAAAATTCCTTTAAATATCCGCCGGGCATATAAACTTTTAAATTATCAAACTGAGCTAGATTATTAACAATATCCAAAGCATTAGAAATAACCGTAATTTCTTTAAATTTACCAAGATTACTAGCAATTTCAAAAGTAGTTGTTCCCGAGTCCAGAATAATAGAATCATTCTCCTGGATAAGACCAACAGCGGTCTTCCCAATTAGCCGTTTAAGATCGCGATTAATACTTTTCTTTTCTGATACCGCTAAGGCCAGGTTATTTGTCTTAAAAGCACCTCCATGAGCCCTAACAAGGAGTTTATTTTTTTCTAATTTATCTAAATCGTTACGAATAGTAACTTCACTCACACTAAAGTGCTCACTTAATTCGGTTACATTCACTTTATTTGTTTCATCTAAAATTTCCAAAATTTTAGATCGGCGTGCTGCGGCTTTTCTCATAGATTAGCTTTAATTTATTTAGATAACTATTTTCCCTATTAGAGGTATAGTTACTTTTTTATTATTTATTCCAAAATTAGACAAAAAATAAAAAATTCCTGTTAGTTATAGACAACAAAACAGGAATTTAAAAAATATTATATTTCGTTTGAAAGTTTTATTCCAAAATATACAAGTTTTTTCGTAATAATGAATAAATAACTTTTAAGCTTTTAATATTACATTGGTTGTTCCTCCTCCTTTTAAAGTTACATCTACAGGCTTATTATTCTTCCATGCTCCTCTTGTAAAATCAGGCACGTCCATGGACTGAGCTCTGTTAATAACAGAATCTACTGAAAGAGGGGTGATTGCACTCCATAAAGCTGCATCGTATACATCCTGGTCTAAAGGAAGGCCGTTTCTAAGACAATCAATCAATCTCCAGTCCATGATAAAATCCATTCCGCCATGGCCACCAACTTTCTTCGCCATATCACCTACTTTTTTCACTATTTCAGGTGTATATTTACTTTCAAGTTCAGACATTTCGTTTTCATTTAACCAACTATGTCCCTTAGCTACTCGCTCAGGGCTTGGCCATTTTCTCGCAAAAGCTTCAGTTCCGCTTACTAAATGTATTCGGGAGTAAGGGCGTGGTGAAGTAACATCATGCTGCACCATTATACTTTTTCCTTTTTTGGTCTTAATCATGGTGGTATTCATATTTCCGGCATAATCTTTACCAATAAATTGGTCGTAAAACGGATCATCTTTAGCTAATTCCTTAGCTTTTGCAGCCATATGAAAATCATTACTGGACAGCGATGTTAAATAATCCATTTGGTCACCCCTGTTCACATTCATTATCTGGCAAATTGGGCCTAAGCCGTGAGTTGGATAGAGGTTTCCATCTCTTTCATAATTCTCTCTTAGACGCCACATATCTTCATATGCATTTTTCTGAAAATTTAGATCTAAAAGATCATGGATATACGCTCCCTCTCCGTGAATAATTTCTCCAAAATAACCCTGGCGTGCCATATTCAAAGTTAAAAGTTCAAAGAAATCATAACAGCAATTTTCAAGCATCATACAATGCTTCTTAGTTCTTTCAGATGTTTCCACAAGCTCCCAACATTCATCTATAGTCTTTGCCGCTGGAACTTCTACTGCAGCATGTTTTCCGGCTTCCATAGCGTACACGGCCATTGGCGTATGCCAGTCCCACGGGGTTGCAATGTAAATTAAATCCAGGTCTTCCCTATCTACCATTTCTTTCCAGGCATCGTCACTCCCCGAATATAAATCGGGATTATGGGAAGTTCCCTTTAAAAGTTCTTTTGCTTTTTCAGCCTGTTTAGGTCTTAAATCACACAGTGCTTTAATCTCTACTCCTTCAATCTGGCTCATACGGTTTACCGCACCAGGACCTCTCATTCCCAGACCAATGAAACCAATACGAACGGTATCTAATTTGGGAGCGGCATAACCGCTCATATTAAACTGTTGTGGACCGGTAGGAGCATTTGCTAAAAAAGCTTCAGGCCCTTTGCAGTTTAAAAAGCTACTGCTTACCAGTCCAAGCCCGCCAAGACCGGTTATTCTTAAAAAATCTCTTCGGTTATTCTTCATAATAAAAGTTTTAATTCTAGAAAATCTGTATAGTTATTAAGTACTTAAGAAGTAGCAGATCATAAAAGATATGTTTCATACTATTTAAAGCGAACCAGGAAAAACAAACATTAGCAATTTAAAAATCGGAAAAACCATAAGTTTCTTTCGCATTAGTATAGAATATCTTTTCCACTACTTCTTTGGGGAGATTAAGCCCTTTGAATTCTCCTTCAAATTCCGGAGCGCTCAATGTTTTTGATGTGGCAAAAAAATCGTAATGAAATTGCCACAAATTTTCAAATCTTGCGGCGATTTCGTCTGCCGGCGTATTACCATCGTCAATCACATCGGTGCCGTATATAATTCTATCCTGATATTTTATGCAGAAGTTGCGTACAGCTTCCCAATTATCTTTAGCCTGCAATTGTAAATGGCAAACACGCTCAGCTACATCGGTTAAAGTGTTTGGATATGCCTCCAAACGAGCAGCAACTTCTTTGATGCTCCACTCCATGCTAAACAAATGAAGCCCCACATAGGTTATTTCGGGGAATTTTTTTAGCATATTATCCCTGGCCTGCATTTGATCTTCATAAGACGGATATTGCTTTTGAAGAAACATATGATATTCGGGATGGTCTTTAAAATAATTTCTATCTGAATCTACAGTCATTTCATCCAGAGGTAACCAACAATTTCGAGGCTCTCCCTGATGCCCTATAAGCATAATTTTATTCTTTTGAATAAAATCAAAAATTGGATCAAAGACAGGATCATCTATCATTACAAAACTGCCGTCTTTGTGATGATAATCAAAACCTACATCTTTCCATATCTTCACCCCCACTGCTCCATTATCCATCCCTCGCTTTATCTGATTGATAGCATCATCTACAAACTCTGGAGTTCCCCATTTTTTAAAATTGAATGTGGTAAAATATTTTATTCTTCCCGGATATTTTTTCTGAAGCTTAAGAATGATTTTTTCCTGTTCTTCAATTTTTTCAAAAAATGGGATATTGGTGTTTATAGAAAGAAAACCCGAATTATATTCCATCATTTTCTCCATTTTTTCTGAAGAAAGCGTGTTTAAATGCACGTGTGCATCTATAAATTTTGATATCATATTGTTCTCTTTTTTTAATTCTATTTACACTTAATTTTTTTCCTTTTTATGGGAAATAGATTTTGGTTGCAATTTTATTCAAACAACTTTTACCTATTATTCTTTACAATTTCTAATTTACCTTTAACCAGTTTTGTAATTTCCCCAGTCGCTACGGGAAATACCTTTCTTAAATCTATCTCTTCATTATTACGCAATTCACTTTGCAAGGTTTTCATAAAGATATTCTTGATTTCTGTAGCAAGGTTTACTTTACAAATCCCTCTGGAAATGGCGGCCTGCATCTGGGAACCTGGCACTCCTGAACCACCGTGCAATACCAATCCTACAGGAGTTGCTTTTGCAATTTTCTCCAGTAAATCTAATTGTAGCTCAGGTTCTTTTTGGTAAAATCCATGTGCAGTACCAATAGCAACTGCCAGGGCATCAATTCCCGTTTCTTCTACAAATTGTTTGGCTTCTTCGGGTTGAGTAAAAACTTCTTCATCATGAGATTGACCTAACTTAGCAACGTACCCCAATTCAGCTTCTACATGTGCTCCATATTTTTTAGCTCGTTCTACAACTTCCCGGGTAATTTGAATATTCTCTTCAAAAGCTAATTCACTACCATCTATCATCACCGAGTCAAAACCTGCATCCAGGCAACGCTGCGCTAAATCTACCGAACCACCATGATCCAAATGGATCCAACCTTCTACTCCAAACTGTTTTAATCCAGTTCTTCCTAAATTTACCGCTGTTTCCAATCCCATATAATCTATAGAGCTCTGGGTAAGTTGTAAAATTAGAGGTTCATTCATTTCTGAAGCGGCACCTAATACCCCATGCAAGGTTTCCAGGTTATAAAAATTAGTAGCCAGAATTCCACGGCCTTCACTTCGCAACTGTTGTAATTTTTTTTTTAATTTCATTATAATTTCTTATTCACGATTTGTTGAATTTTGCTTTTAATTTCTTTTTCATTACTAAAAGCACCAGTGCCTCCGGCTGCCGTTGTACTTAATGAGCCTGTAAGATTAGCACAATCAAGACACTCCCGTAATGATGCTCCGCTTAAGAACTTCTTTAAAAAACCTGCATTAAAGGAATCACCTGCACCAATGGCATCTTTATATGTATTATTTAAATAAGGTTTTATTGTAATATCTTCAGAGCTGGATACCACCCTACCACCTTTATCTCCTAATTTTAAGGCCAGAATATTAGTATGGTTTTTTATCGCTTCAATAGCATCTTTTAGATTTTTCTTTCCCGTAAGTTTCAAAAGCTCATTCTCGTTAGGAAGGAAAACATCTACAAATGGTAAGCAATTTTTATAATCAAAATCCCATTTATCCTGTGGGTCTACCTGTAGATCCAGAGAAGTACTAAGTCCAGCTTCCTTTGCTTTCTTAAATAGTTCAGTAATATAAGGCTGCATACCAGGCTGCAGAAAATAATTTGAAAAATGAAGATGTGAAAATGTTGAAATATTTTCCCAGGGTATATGTTCTATACTTAGTACACTCATTGCTCCACAATAAGTTATATTGGCCCTATCCTGATCATAATTCATCACTACGGTAATACCGGTTTTGTGGTGTTCAGAACGACTAATAAAACGAGTATCCACATTTTTTCCTCGTAATTCTTTCAAAATAAAATCACCAAAATTATCCTGTCCAAGCAATCCACAAAAGGAAGTAGGAACACCCAGAGCAGCAATATTCGAAGCTAAAATTGCTGATGAACTACCCAGGGTAAAATCCATATTTTCAGCAATTTTTTCAGCACCTATTTCCGGAAAACCCTGAATTTGATTCAAAATAAGATCAATATTCAACTCTCCAACCACCAATAGTTTTTTATTGCTCATATATTATCTCTTTTACTTCTACCTGAGGTAATAACCGGTTTACATCTTCTATATGTAACATTCCCAAATCTTCGTTTAAACAGTTTGCTGCCCCACAAGCCACTCCGTAGGCGGCAATTTTAGATGGTGAGAAGTTATTTGCCACACCATAGGCAATACCTGCAGTAAGACAGTCACCACTCCCTACTGGGCTTATTACCTCATCTATTTTTACATTTGCGGTGATAAGTTTCCCCTTATAAAAAAGATCTAATCCTTTACTACCGCGGGTCAGAGCCACTAGCTCCACCCTGCCGTTCAATGTTTTCAACAAATCTTCCATATTAGCACTACCACAAAGACTCCTGGCTTCGTGCTCATTAAGATGCAAACCAAAAAAACCTACTTCAAGTGCATTTTGAAGCTGTTTACCGGTACAGTCAAGTATGCTTCGCTTGCCAAAATTCTTTCCTATTTGGATTAATTCGGCATAGGTATCTGCAGAAATTCCCCTGGGCCAGGAACCAGCCATACAAATAATGCTGGTATGTTCAATTAAACGTACATATCCCTGTTTAAAATCTTCCCAGTTCTTTTTGGTTAGGCTGGGTCCCGGTTCTAAAATCTCGGTATTATTAAATGCTTTATTTTTTGATAAAAATGTATAACACTTCCTATTATTGTCTTTTAAACTAACTCCATTTATATAAACACCCCTCTTTAAGCATTGCTTTTTTATCCATTCTCCAGAGGATCCACCCCAAAAGGCGTATAACATAGAGTCTGTTCCTAGTTCTGCAAGGGCAAGGGCTATATGAGTGGCTTTACCGCCTGGATATTCTTTTATATTTGATATTCTATTTGATTGCCCGGCAACAAGATTATTCATCCAGGCGTAACTATCTATAGAAGGATTAGGACAAAGATTAAGAATCATGCTCTATTTTTTCAGGATATTCATATATTTTCACGCCTTGCACTACCCGGCTTATTGCTCCAGAAATCGAGGGGTTATCTGGATTTAGACCTAATTGTAAAGATTTATAATAACCCATAATCTGGCCCACCATAGTCGCAGGTACAATATTTAACTGCTGATTTGAATTTAAATTTAAATCTATATTAAGACAGGAATGGAGGGCTTTATCTTCTGAACGACCAATACTTACACATTCTATCGTTCTGGGATCTTTTGCAATAGATTTTGCAAGATCTAATTCATATTTATAAACATGGTCACTAGGCGAGAAAAGATAAACCAATAAGGTTTGTTCATTGGTCACTGCACGCGGACCATGTCTAAAACCTAAAAAGGAATCGTGTTTACAAATAATCTGACCATCTGTTAACTCCTGAAGTTTTAAATGACATTCCCGGGCAATTGCAAGCATAGGCCCAGAACCCAAAAATACCACGCGTTCAAAATATTTCGCCGAAATTTCTTTAAAAGCCTTTGCTCTATCCAGAAGAAGATTCCCCTGGCTCACTATTCGTTGCAATTCCAGTTTATGACTTTCCATATTCTTTAGATCACTAACCAGTAGTATACTTAGTAACATTGAAGTAAAACTCCCAGTCATTGCAAGGCTTTTGTCATTCGCTTTTTCCGGGAGTAAAATGGCTAAAGCGGTTTGTGTATTAGCTCTGGTATATTTAAATAACTCCCCTTCTTTATTGCAGGTAATCACTAAATGAAAAATTTCAGAGCAAAAACTGTCGGCTAAATTTACAGTTTCAACACTTTCCGGACTGTTACCGGAACGAGCAAAAGATACTAAAAGCACTGGATGATCTTTAGGAAAAAAAAGCTCAGGATGGGTGACTAAATCGGTTGTAGCAATGGCCCGTGTAGTACGTTTGCTGTTTTTTTGAACCAGCCCTTGAGCTGCTTCTCCTACAAAAGCTGAAGACCCAGCCCCGGTTAAAATTATTTCTAAACCATTCTTATTCAAGATGGGGTCTAAAAAAGCTTTGGTTTCTTTTTGTTGTGTTTGAATTAGATCAAAAACCGATTGCCATAATTCTGGTTGACCTTCTATTTCTTGTTTGGTATGTGAGACACTTTGTTCTCCTGATTTATTCTCCTTCATATATGTTATAAGTTACCTCCAACTTTCTTTTTTCAAATAAAACAAAATAAATTTAAAACGAAAAATTTTTTTTCGTTTTATTGATTTTTTAAAACTTTTAATTAACGAAACGAAAGTTTTGTTTTAGATATTAATGGGATTTTTATAAAAATTAAAGTTCTTGTTCGGTGTTCTTACAGAATCCATTAATTGCGATAGTTCAAGAGTTTTTTGTGGATATACTTCTGCGAGATTCGTTTGTTCCCCTGGATCTAATTCAATATTAAATAGCGCTACCGGAGCATTTGAATTTTTATTTACATTAAGACGAATAACTTTCCAATCGTCTTTTAATAAAGCTTGTTTCCCACCAAACTCGTGAAACTCCCAGTATAAATATTCGTGTTCTTTTTGTTCTTCTTTACCTTGAAGTGTTGGTAAAAAAGAAAGGCCGTCAATTGAATTTCCTTTAATTTTGACCCCAGTTATTTCCGCAAGAGTTGGATAAACATCCCAAAATGCTCCTTTAAAATCGCTGGTACTACCGGCTTCTACTACTCCCGGCCACTGAACAATAAAGGGCTCCTTAATTCCTCCTTCATATAAATCTCTTTTCACTCCACGATAATCACCGCTACTTCTAAAAAAATCAACATCAGCCTGTCGCCGCCCGCCTTCCAGGTGGGTACCGTTGTCGCTAGTGAAAATAACTATAGTGTTCTCTTCAAGACCCTGTTTCTTTAGTTGCGATATGACCTCTCCTACATAAGCATCTATACTTTCCACCAACGCCGCATAGGCCGCTTTAGGATATTCTTGTGAACCGTAATGTCGTCCTTCAGGCCAGGCTTTCTCGGGCTCATATTTGCTCGAGCCATCTTTGTTTAAATGCGGTTCCATATATGTGTTAGGGACAACAAGTTCTGCGTGAGGAATGGTAAACGATAAATACAGAAAAAATGGATCATTTTTTTTCCGTTCTTCAATAAAGTTAACTGCAGCATCGGCAAACAGTTCATTGGCGTAACTATTAGGAGGGGTTTTCTCTTTAATTAATAGTCCGTTTTCTATCATATCCAGGGAATCGGGTTGTTGATAATGGGCATCTACGTGGTGCAAATGGCCAAGGAATTCATCCCAGCCCCTTTGTTCGGGTGAACCAGTGCTGCCGGCAAGTCCTAGCCCCCACTTCCCATACATTGCAGTGGTATATCCCTGCTTCTTTAAAATTTCGGGGATAATTTTCTTGTCGGGATTTAGCGGAAATTCTCCATTCCCTCTTACTTCAGTATTTCCAGTATGTTGTCCTGTTAACAATGCCGCTCTAGACGGTGCACAAACGGTACTTCCTGCATAAAAGTTTTCAAATTTCATCCCATTTGTCGCCAGTTGGTCAATATTGGGAGTCTTAATAATATTCTGACCATAGACCCCTATATCTCCAATACCTAAATCATCAGCCATAATAAAAACTATATTTGGTATTGGTTTTTGTGATTTCTCCTCTTCCTGTTTAGCATTATCTCCACAAGCCAGAAAAAGAAAACTTAACCCAAGTAGATGAATTATTTTTTTCATTTTAAATTTTTAAGGCTGTTAATAATCTTTGTTATTCCAGGGGAGAAATTATATAGCTATACTCATAATCCTGAAAAGGTATGCGGTACTTCTCTAAAGCAAGGCTACCCCAGCTATTAATGCCGGCCACACCCATTTGTTTGAGATCTACATCGAGATGAATTACATCATCTTCTTCCAATAGTCGCGAATGTTCCTGGCTCTTTTTTGCCGATGGATAAAGTTGTTCTAATGAATAAGGCAATGCGGAAACATTTAATAGTTTATCAATATAATCTATTTTTATTCCTTTTTTCTTTCCTTGAGAAACTGTTGCCCAACGTACATCTGTTTTATTCCCGGATTCCTGCGGACGGATATATGGATGATATTGATCTTTTACCAGGCCTTTATAAATTCCTACCATAGCGCTAAATTTTCTATCGGCATAGCTTTCCCAGGGGCCACGTCCATACCAGCTGAAGTCTTCCAGGTCCTTAGGTAATTGCATAGAATTTCCTACCTTCAACAATAATTTATGATCTCCTCCAAGTGCTTTAAAACTATTCGTTACTTTTATTTTTGCGTTATCATATAACTCGAAAGTTTGAATAAATTCAGCATCATTATTGAGTAAAGAATAGTGTACTTCTACTAGATACCCTCCACTTTTAAGGTTTTCATGTCTAAAATTCTTAATCTTTAAACCTGGGTTTTTTAGATAATCCAAACTTTTATTTAAGCCCGCACCAAAATCATTATCGACTAAGGGGCGAAAAAGAGAAAGTTCCGGTCCTTTTTCAATTAGGATATCTTTCTTATATTCATAATCAAAAAACCGACCTGTTTTTTTATCAAATTTCACAGAAAACCTCTTTTTTGAGATTTTCAAAATTTCTTCAGTTTCTTCTACATGAAAGGTCGTCGGGTTTAATTTAGGCGCAGTAGATACGGGTTTAGTAATAGCAAATTCATCTTCTGCTAAAAGCGTACCCGCCTCCATTAAATTTTCATCACTGGCAAGTTTAGCTTTAATATGTACTCTGAATTCGGCAGTAGTATCCGTTGGAATTTCAAAATCCAATGGAATTTCAGTTATATTTTGCGGAGCAAGAGATATGGGCGCCACATTAGTTGAGTTTACTATTTCTCCATTTTTAAGCAAATCTATTTCATATTTAAAATTAGCCAGATCACGAAAAAAATGCTTATTAGTAATTTCTATACTTCGATTTCCATTGTTAAATTCGAAGCCAATTTCCTGATGTACTTTTCTAACCTCATACGCATGAGGATTCCAGTTACGATCTGGCATAATCACTCCATTAACTAAAAAGTTATTATCGCTGGGGGTTCCTTCTGGACCCCAATCGCCACCATAACTAAAAATTTTCTTTCCATCTACTTCTTTGTAAACCCCCTGGTCTACCCAATCCCAGATATAACCGCCCTGTAAGCCATCATATTCTTCGATAACCTCCCAGTATTCTTTAAAGTTACCCATACTATTGCCCATGGCATGTGCATACTCACTCATTATATACGGACGTTCCAAACCATTTTCAGCATAATATTTCATGGTATTGGGGTGAGGATATTGGGGTACAATTATATCTGTATTCCATTCGGTTGTGGAACGTTCGTATTGAACCGGCCGTGTAGGATCAAAAGCTTTAATCCAATTATAAGCTTTATAAAAATTATAACCATTCCCGGCTTCGTTCCCCATACTCCAGGCCACAATAGAAGGAAAGTTTTTATCCCTCTCTACCATCCGTTTAATTCTAAGCATATGCGCGTGTTCCCATTCAGGATCATTTCCAAGGGTACGTTCAGGATCATAATACATCCCGTGAGATTCTATATTTGCTTCATCAATGACATAAAACCCATATTGATCACATAACTCGTACCAACGGGGGTCATTGGGATAATGAGAAAGTCTAACCGCGTTCATATTAAGCTCTTTCATTATTCTTATATCTGTAAGCATTTGTTGCTCGGTAACCACATGGTGAGTTTCAGGATGAGATTCATGTCTATTTACTCCTTTAAACAAAACAGGCTTACCATTAACCAAAAATTGATTGCCTTTCACTTCATAGGTTTTAAAACCAACTTTTTGGTTAATACTTTCTATAGTACTTCCTTTTGGTGATTTTAAATTAATATTGAGATCGTATAAATAAGGAGTCTCCGCCGACCAGGAATTCACATTCTTTATTTCCTCTTCAAAACGCAGCATGGTTTTACCATTTTTACGCTTTAAGCCAATAGTGGGTTTTTCTTCTTTATAGAGAATAATACCATTCTTATCCTTTAAAAGAACCTCAACAATATTCTCACCCTGATCGGTATTAGTTCGATTCCAGAGTTCAATATCAAAACTTAATTCGCCATCTCGATAATCATTAATTAACCCACTTTTTACAAAAAGATCATAAAAATGTACCTGGGGACGCGCATATAAATAAACATTCCTCTGAATCCCACTAATTCGCCAAAAATCCTGCGCTTCCAGATAACTACTATCACTCCAACGTCTTACTTCCAGCGTAATTAAATTTTCACCTGACTGAAGATAATTTGTCAATTCAAATTCTGACTCCAGCTTACTATCTTCCCCCATACCAACATACTCACCATTCACATACAGCTTAAACGCAGATTTTACTGCTCCTAGGTGGAGAAAAACTTGTTGATTTTTCCAGGCTTCCGGCAGTTTAAAATTACGGCGGTAAATGCCTGTTGGTTGTTTTTCGTTTTCTATAAATGGAGGATTTGGATTATCTACCGCAAACTCAAAAGGATGGTTCACATATATGGGAATGCCATACCCATTAAACTCCCAATTAGCTGGAACTTTAAAATCATCCCAATTTGAATCATCGAAACTTTCGCTTTGAAAGTTTTCAGGAAGATATTTATAATGTTCTTTCCAGAGAAACTTCCAGGTGCCATTAAGATCTAGAAATCTATTTGATTTTGATTTATCTCTGAGATAGGCAAGTTCTTCATTTTCAAAAGAAAAATAGGAAGCCCGCATAGGTAAGCGGTTATCTTCCTGATAATTCGGATTTTGGAAGACATCTACATCGTTTTGCTGTTGAGCAAATATCGATGTGAAACAAAACAGAAAGAAAAAAGAAACTGAAAAAATTATCTTTATCATTACAAAATATTTTAAAAAACAATGTTACGAAATTTTTTATTTTTCATTATATCAATTTTTTAAATTTTATAAATACTTTTCTTATACATACTATTATTATTCTTCCGAAACTATGACTAATAGACCCCAGTCATCTTTAATTTCTATTTTTTTGTTAATTTTTTTGTTAATAAATTATTATCAATATATTAGCGAAAGTTTTCGAAGGTTTTTATTTGCTTTTATAGATAATTACCGCTAATTTACTAACAAAAACAAAATTATATCATGAAAAACTGCTATTCATTAATACTTTTTTTCTGCATAATGTTTTCTTCTTCGGCTTACAGTCAGGAGAAAATAGAGGTAGAAGGAACAGTTCTGGATGCTGAAACGGGTATTCCCGTACCTAGTGCCAATGTTATTGAAAAAGGTACAACAAACGGGGTTTTAACAGATTTTGACGGCAACTTTAAAATTGACGTTCCCAGAGATGCAACGCTGGAAATTTCTTTTTTAGGTTATGCTACGCAAGAAGTAAAAGTGAATAGCCAAACCGAAATCCAGGTTTCGTTAGAACAGGACGCCGCGGCACTGGATGAAGTTGTTGTGGTTGGGTATGGCTCACAGAAAAGAGAAAGTTTAACGGGATCGTTGCAAACCGTAGAAGGAGATGAACTCAGGGATATCACAACACCTTCGGTTGAAAATATGTTAAATGGAAAAGCGGCAGGAGTATACGTAGCGCCAGGATCTGGCCAACCTGGGTCCAGAGGAAGTGTGGTAATTCGGGGACAGGCAACCTTAAGCGGAACTACCAGTCCACTATGGGTTATTGATGGGGTTATAGTTGGATCTGGGCCTGGAGAATTAAATCCGGATGATATTGAAACTATGACCGTACTAAAAGATGCAGCCTCAACTGCTATTTACGGTTCTCAAGGTGCTAACGGAGTTGTTGTGGTAACCACGAAGAGGGCGAAACTGGGAAAAACAACCATAAGCGCCTCTTCTAATATAGGTTTTAATGAATTAAATAACGGGAATTTAGAAATGATGAATGGAGCGGAGTTATATGATTATTACGCTTCATTTGAAAACGCTGATCAAATTTCATTTCCCCGCTGGAACGAAGAATTACGTAACAGTAATTTCGATTGGTGGGATCTAGCCACCACCACCGGGTTTACCCAAAATTACAATGTCTCGGTTCAGGGTGGTTCTGAAACACTTAGGTCTTATATGTCTGTAGGCTTGTATGATGAGCAGGGCGCTGTTAAGGGCTATGATTATACCCGCTACAATTTCCGATTCAGAACTGAATATAAACCTACTGATTGGTTGACAATAAAACCATCAATAAATGGTTCACTTAGAGATGTGGAAGATCGGCAGTATTCTACAACGGCTATGTACTCTAACTTTCCCTGGGACAGGCCTTATGATGAAGACGGGAATTTAGAACCTCATCGTTCTAGCAATTGGGTAAATAGTGCCAGCACAAATTACCTGTATGATCTTCAATGGAATCATTCCTCAAACAAAAACTATGAGTTTATGGGGAATATGGATTTTGATATTGAACTGACCGATTGGTTAACGTTTTCTTCTGTTAACAACTATCGCTACAACAGCTATAAATCTAAAGGCTATACCGACCCGCGTTCTAATGGAGGCCAGAGTGTTAATGGGCGAATAACCGATTATCGATCGGAATCCACACGCAGATACACCAACCAAATTTTACGATTTGATCAAAGTTGGGGCAAACATGAACTTAACGGAATTCTTGCTTATGAATTCAATGACTACCGCGGCGAGACCCTTGATGCTTATGGAACCGGATTTATTCCTGGTTTTGAGGTGTTAGACGTTGTATCTGTACCGGAACGAACCAGAGGAGGTATTAGTGAATGGGCCGTGCAGTCAGGTCTTTTTAACGCTAATTATTCCTATGACACCAAGTACCTCGCTCAGGTTTCTTTTCGTAGGGATGGTGCATCCAATTTTGGAGATAATGCTAAATATGGAAATTTCTACTCGATAAGTGGAGGATGGAATATTCACAAAGAAAATTGGTTTAATGCAGATTGGGTAGACGCACTAAAACTACGTCTTGCCTATGGTTCTGTAGGAAACCGTCCAGGTTCCCTTTACCCGCAATACGATCTATATTCAATCTCGACTAATGCAAGTTACAATGAGAATCCAGGAGCGTTAATTAGTCAGATAGGAAACGATGACCTAACCTGGGAAAAAACGTTTACAAGCGGCGTAGGGTTTGATGCAAGATTTCTTAATGACCGAGCAAGATTAACCTTTGATTATTATGAAAAGAATACTGAAAATATCCTGTATCGGGTTCCTATTACGGGATTAACAGGTGTGACCAGTATTTGGCAGAACATTGGGGAAATGGAAAACAAAGGAATTGAAATTGCCATTGGTGGTGATATAATCCGAAACGAAGACCTAACCTGGAGTGTAGATCTAAATTTAGGACATAATGTAAATAAACTCACAAAACTCTACGAAACAAAAGATGCCAGCGGAAATTATACTGTAAGACCAATTATTATAAGTGATGGATTGGGAATTGCCGGTTCTGCACAACGTATGTTAGAACCCGGAAGGCCTATAGACACCTATTACTTAAAAGAGTGGGCCGGGGTAGATCCTGAGAATGGAGCTCCACTGTGGTACAATGTGGAAAGGGATGATCAGGGAAATGAAATTTCAAGAACTACCACTTCCAACTACTCAGAAGCAAGCTTTGAAAAAACAGGAAGAGTATCTCCTGATATTTTTGGTGGATTTTCTACTGGACTATCATACAAACAATTCGACCTTGATGCTATGTTCGGTTATGCTTTAGGTGGTAAAATATATAATTATTCCCGTCAGGAATATGATTCAGACGGAACATATACAGATCGTAACCAAATGAAACTTAGACCTGGATGGAGCCGATGGCAACAACCAGGGGATATAGCCACTCATCCAATCGCTAAGTACAATAATCCTGATCAAGGTAATGCTACTTCTACCCGATATCTGGAAAACGGTGATTTCTTAAAACTACGCTCACTAAGCCTGGGTTATAATATTGACCTTAGCCAGTTTGCTATAAGTAATGCACGTATTTCCTTAACTGGTGAAAACCTGTTCGTTATAACAGATTATTCAGGGGTAGATCCTGAAATTCCCGCGAGTAATGGTGCAGTGATGGGCTCTACCGGACCTGGAGTTTACCCATCCACACGTAAATTTATGCTGGGACTTAACTTAACATTTTAATAAAAAATATCATGAAAAAAATACTTATAGCCTTTTTGGCCACGACAGTACTTTTAGCCTGCGATATTGACCGTCTACCTCAAGGAAGTCTGGATTCCGAGACCATAGTCAATGATCCCGATGCTTCCCTTGAATCCCTGCTGAATGGGATGTATGCCCAGTTAAAAAGCTGGTCAGATCCTATGCACCGTATGGGTGAATATGCAGGGGACAATATGATGATTCGCGGCTCATCTACTGATGCGTTTTATGAATTTATATCATATTCTCGCACCCCGAACAATTATCGCTTGACACAATTTTGGGATTCAGGCTATAAAGCCATCGCACAAGCTTCAAATATTATTGATATGATTGAAGAGGGACAAAGTGAAGAGATAGATAACAACCTTGGCGAAGCTTACTACGTTCGGGGAATGATGTACTTTTACTTAACTCGTGCTTTTGGCCGTCCTTACTATCAAAATCCTCAAACAAACCTTGGGGTTCCTATTGTTAATGGTACACCTGATGATGTAATAAATTTAGAGCTTGAAGATCGTGCTACAGTAGAGGAAAGTTACCAACAAGCTATTACTGATCTAAAAAAGGCTGAAGAATTACTTACAATAGAAAAAGAATCGATTTATGCCACAAAAGAAGCAGCACAAGCTATGTTATCCCGGGTTTATCTTTTTATGAGTGGCACCTATGAATCTCCTAATACTGAATATGCTCAACTGGCTGTAGATTATGCAACCGAAGTGATTGGTTCGGGCAAGTATTCGTTATTGCCAAGAGAGGAATTTATGGAGTATAACACCTTTATTCCCGAAAATAATGCAGAAACCATATTCGCAATAAAAAGAGTTGCATCAGAATTTTCAGGTTACGACCACTATTATGGTGTTGGAGGCATGTACGCCAATATAGGCGGTATGGGCTGGGGCGAAATGTATGCCAGTGCAAAATATATTGATTTATTAGACGAAACAGGTCGTAATGACTGGCGCCCGCAAAGCTACAATTTAGTAGATGCTCGTGCAGCCTTTATCCAGCCAACATATGATAATAGTGCTCCTGAAGTTTTCCGCTTTATCAAGGAAGATGGTGACGATTTAAATTATGTACAGGCAGAGATTACTCGTAATGGGAACACGATAACTGCGGAGGATGACACAGATTCTTATACGCTCACTCCTGTTGACGCTAATCAGGAGATTTATTCTATTCAATATAGAGATGGAAAGACTTATACAGGTGTGATAGACAACTATATTTCACTAAACCGGGTTTACCCACAATTCTACATTACTAAAGCATCGCTTGAAGGAGAAGAATCTCACTTACACTCTCCCGTGATTAGTCGTTTAGGTGAAATTTACCTGAACCGTGCTGAGGCTTATGCAAAACTTGGTAATTACAGCGCAGCACTGGAAGATCTTAACACGATCAGGGAGCGTTCTATTGTAGACGGAGGTTACAGCTCGCTAGATGCTTCCAATGCCAGTGAAAGAATTGATAAAGAACGTCAGCTTGAATTAGCTTACCAGGCTGAACGAAGCTATGATGTTTTCCGAAATGGGAAGGCACTAACACGGGAATATCCAGGACCACACAACCAAAATGAGGTGATCCCTGCTACCGATTTCCGCGTGCTGTTTTATATTCCGCAGGATGCTATCAATTCATACCCGGGTACCCTTACGCAAAATCCAACCCAATAGTAAGCGTAAATATTTAATTCCAACCTGTTAAGACTTGTTGCTGTAAAAGAAGGTAACGTTTTACTTTCAAACATAGAATTAGCCAAATTCTATTCTTTTTAAAAAGCGTCTCGTTTAAAATTTTAACGAGACGCTTTTGTTTAATACATATTTTATAATCATTCATATAAAGCAATCAAAACCGTGTTTAGAGTTTCATTTAAATCTTCTCACCAAAAGAATACTTCTGTCAACTTAAAATTGAACTTATAAAAGGTCTATCCATCACTTATCCCTTCAGAAATTTAAACTTTCTCTTATCCAAATTTCCCCTTCTTCTCATAAAGAATATAATTTTAAAAACCTTACTATATACACCTCCTCTTAAGACAATTCCAACACCTTGTTTTTAAATAGTTTAAAAATTAATTAAACAAAAAATCTTATATAAAATATTTCAAAAAAAAAGAATTAAAAAAAATAAACTTACAAAAAACAATTTTTTAATAATTTATTTTGGATAAGTAAAGAAAACGTTTGAAATTGCAAACTATACGAAAGTTAAAACTTTCATTTTATTAATTAACTTTTAAATAATAACTAATAAATTTTATGAAAAAAGTACTACTAACCTTCATTGTCGTGTTTTTGCCTTACATAATGTTAGGGCAGGAAACCATTGAAATTACGGGGACTGTTACAGACAACAGTATGAGCCTTCCTGGTGTTAATATCGTAGAAAAAGGTACCAACAACGGCACAATGACAGATTTTGATGGAAACTACACTATTCAGACGCCCAGTAATGCAGTTTTAGTTATCAGCTATATGGGCTATGCTACAAAAGAAATAGAGGTTAATGGTCAAACTAATATCGACATTGTTCTGGAGCAAGATGCTGCAGCTTTAGACGAAGTGGTTGTGGTAGGATTTGGCACCCAAAAGAAAGTAAACTTAACAGGTTCCGTAGCATCTGTAGATGGGGATATGCTTGAGGATAGACCTATGACCAGTGTATCTGCCGGACTTTCTGGATTGTTGCCGGGTGTTTCGGTAAACCAATCATCAGGTATGCCGGGTAATGATGGGGGTACTATAAGAATTCGTGGTACTGGTACTTTAAACCAGGCGTCTCCTATGGTAGTAATAGATGGAGTTGAAGGTTCCTTGAATGATGTACAGCCAAACGATATTGCAAATATTTCAGTACTAAAAGATGCTGCTTCGGCTGCTATTTATGGTTCAAAAGCTGCTAATGGTGTCATATTAATTACAACTAAAACCGGAAATACAGGAGAACCTTCTGTACGACTAACAAGTAATTTTGGATGGCAATCTGCTACGAGATTACCGGATTATCTGGGATCGTACGACTATGCTGTGCTTTATAATGAAGCCTTAACTAATAGTGGTAAAGCCCCAAAATTTGATGAAAATGACCTTGAACTTTTTCAAAATGGAAGTGCCCCTTACAGCCATCCAAATACAGATTGGCAGGATTTACTGTACCAGGGATCGGGATTTGTCACCACAAATAATTTAGGCATATCAGGTGGTACAGAATACACTAAATATCGAGCATCCCTAAATTATCAAAAACAGGATGGGATAATAAAGCACACAGGGAAAGATGAGTATAATGCTCGAGTAAATCTTACAATCACCCCTAAAAAATGGTTAACCACCAATTTAAACCTGTCCTACACACAAATGGATCGTGAACAGCCTAACAATGCATATGTTGGCGGAGGTTTAGATCAAATTATTAGACAAACAAACAGAATTGCACCCTGGATTCCTTATAAAAATGAAGATGGCAGTTATGGAACCATTTCAGACGGCAACCCTATTGCCTGGATAGATATGGGGCCTCAAATTAATTATAACCGGAAAACCTTTGTGGGAATTGGTTCTATACAAGCAGACCTTTTCGAAGGATTTAATGTTAAAGCCCTTATGTCCCATAGAAATGTAGAAGAGGATAATTCAGAAATGAATAAAGAAATCCAATATAACAAGAACAAATACCACGGTCCAACAAAACTCACCGAAGACCTTAGAACAACTACTCGAAATACGCTTGATTTAACGGCTAATTACAATAAAACTTTTGAAAATGTACATAATGTAGGTGCTTTGGTTGGATACCATGCTGAATCTTATGATTTTAAAAGAACAACAGCTTACCGTGAAAACTTTCCAAGTAACGAACTTCCTAATTTAGATGCCGGCTCCACAAACGGCATGAAAAATACAGGCTATACAAGAGAACTAAATATGACTTCCTGGTTTGGTAGATTAAATTACGATTACGAAGGCCGCTATTTATTTGAAGCAAACTTAAGAGCAGATGCATCATCTCGTTTTGCAGAAGATAATAGAGTTGGAGTCTTTCCTTCTTTCTCTGCAGGTTGGAGAATATCTGACGAAAATTTCTTTGAAGGAATAAAAACTACTGTGAACAATTTAAAGCTTAGAGGTTCCTGGGGTCAACTTGGTAACCAGGATGCCCTAAATGACTATTATCCTACTGTCCCAACTTTAGGTCTTGGAATAGACTATCCATTTAATAGTGAAATTAATTCTGGAGCAGCCATTGCTAATGCGAAAAATGCAGCATTAATTTGGGAAAAAACAACAAGCTATGGATTAGGTATAGATGCCAGGTTACTTTATAAATTAAATCTTACCATAGATATATATAAAAAACTTACCGAAGGTATTATTATGCAAGTGCCCGCTCCCAACGAATTTGCATTAAATAACTTTTATGATAACGTAGGTAAGTTAGATAATAAAGGAATTGAAGTTAGCCTTGATTACACAGAAACCTTTGGTGAAATAGATTTTGGTTTTGGCGGTAATGTAGCCTACAATAAAAATGAATTAGTTGAACTTGCAGGTACAAATGAAGTTATTAGTGGACGTCAAATCCGGAAGTTAGGTGAATCACTTGATTCCTGGTATGGCTATCAAACCGATGGCTTACATCAAACCCGGGAAGGTATTGATGTATATCCTACCAATACCTTGTATCCAGGGCAGATTCAACCTGGAGACTTACGTTATGTTGATATCACAAACGATGGTAAGGTAGATGCCAACGATCGTGTGTTACTAGGCAACTCTACTCCTACTCTAAATTTTGGAGCTAATTTAAGTTTAGCTTACAAAAATTTTGATTTACTGGCAATCTTTCAGGGAGCCACAGGTGGTTATGGTTATATGGATTTTGACGCTATTGGCGCGGTGAATGGAGACGGGCAAAAACCATCAGCTATGTGGTTAAACAGATGGACTCCAGAAAATACAAATACTAATGTACCACGCCTTATTGATGCAATCAATGGACCAAGTATGCCCCAAAATTCAACAACAAGTTATTGGTTAAGAAGTACAGATTATTTAAGAATGAAAAATCTTCAACTCGGATATAACATTCCAACCAACGTTTTAGAGGGCTGGAATATTTCGAAACTAAGGGTTTATTATACAGCTCAAAATTTATTTACGATTACGAATTATCTTAAAGGATGGGATCCAGAAGCACCTTCGGGGCGTGGTAGTGGGTACCCGGTTGTAATGACCAATTCTATCGGATTTAATCTAACTTTTTAATTTATTACATGATGAAAAAATTAATATATTTAATAGGAATCGTTTTTATATTCACCTCTTGCGAAGATACTTTTTTAGATACAACACCTAATGATGCGCTTTCCCCTTCCACTTTTTGGAATACCCAGAAAGATTTAGATTTGGCGTTAACAGGTTGTTATAGCGGCTTTGAAAGTGGCAATTCAATCTTATATCGCGATGCTGGTTCTGATAATGCCTTCAATAATTTCCCCTGGGAAGGATGGACCAATATTGGTAATGGAAAATTATCGCCAGCAGATCCGGGAGCATCTTATTATGACTTTTCAACAATAAACCGGTGTAACGAATTTCTTAAAAATGCAGATAATGCAGTCGAAGTCCCGGAAGAAAATAGAATAATTTATAAGGCTCAAGCCCGCTTTATTCGCGCATATGAATATTATGTGCTTACCACAAATTATGGTGATGTCCCTTTAATTACTGAAAATTTTGCTACACCCGAAGAAGCTAAAGTGCCACGAAATCCACAAGCAGAAATTCGTACATTTATTGAAAATGAATTAACTGCAGTAATCGATATTCTACCCGAATCATATTCAGGTTCAGAATTTGGAAAAGCTACAAAAGGGGCCGCTCAAGCTCTCCTTATGCGCTACTATCTATATTTTAAAGATTATGAACAAGCCTTAACAACAGCAAAAAGCATCACTGGCTATTCATTACACCCAAGTTTTAAAGGCCTTTTTGATCCAGCTAATGAACAGAATAACGAAATCATTCTATCTGTACAGCATACGCCTGATATTTATGCAATGAGTTTTACTCCATTCTTACCCAATAGTATTGGTGGCTGGTCATCTGTAGTTCCAACTCAGTCTTTGGTTGATGCGTTTGAGATGGCAGACGGAAGAACAATTCAGGAAGCTCAAAGCCAGGGAGATTATGATCCTGAAAATCCATTTATAAATCGTGATCCCAGGTTAAGAGCCACAGTTGTTTATCCCGGGCAGGTATTTGCCGGCAGGGTTTACCGCTCAATTGAAGAAGATGACCCAGATTACTATAATACAGCTGATAACGCTTCAAAAACGGGGTATAATTTTAAAAAATATACCACTTTTATAGATATAGATCCCAGTGCTCCTTTCTGGAATATGGGAAATGATATCTTTCTTTTTCGATTTGCAGAAGTTCTCCTGACTATTGCAGAGGCAAAAATAGAATTAGGACAAATAGACAGTGAACTTTATGAAGCAATAGATGCGGTGAGATTAAGAGCAGGGATGCCTGCCGTGGATAAGCAAAAATATGCTGATCAGGAAAGCTTGAGAAAACTTATTAGAAATGAACGCAGAGTTGAATTTGCAATGGAAGGACTTCGTAGAGATGATATTATACGCTGGGATATAGCGTCTATGGTTATGAATGGTGAATTATTGGGCGCCAAAAGAGGAAGTGTTCTTGAGACTACTCAACCAAATGGAGATCATCATGTTTCTATGACGTTAACACGAAATTTAATCGAGACCAGGGAATTTCAAGCTCCTAAAAATAATCTTTTGCCTATCCCACAAAGTGCGATCGATAAGAATCCCAAACTGACACCTAATAATACAGGATATTAATTTATTTGAGTATGGGAAAGAATAATTAGAATTAATCTCTAAACAAGCTGCTTTCCCATCAAATTAATATGAAACCCCAATAATATTAATTGGGGTTTCATTAAAATAAAAATTGATGAAATTCAACATATACAAAGTTGCTATATTAATAACCTATCTGGGTATATTTTTAACTTCTTGTACACAGGATAAAGAGAAACCAGAATATACCTACCAAATTCCTTTAGGTGAAAATTCCTGGATTTCCAACTATCAGGAAGAAGATAGAAAAATTATTAAAAAAGAAGGTATCCATAATTGGGATGGCAAAAAACCTATTAAAAGTTATTTTAGAACCAACAAATCAGGATTGGTAGAACTTGGGCTTAACCTTAAATCGGCCACAGGAAATACCGAACTAAAAGTATCACTTGCGGGAGAAAGCCGTAAGGTTCAGGTTAAAAACAAAGACTTTCAGGAAGTTTATCTAGGAGAATTTAAACTTAAAAATTCCGGTTACCAGCAAGTATCTATTGAAGTTATAGAACCGGAATCAAATGAAAATTTAACAATTAAAGAACTCCTATTGGCCGGGCCTGTTACCAGTGGGGAAGTGAATTTTGTAAAAGATAATTTCCATTTTGGCCGTCGTGGACCTTCAGTACATTTGCGTTACCCCATCCCGGAAGAAAGCAAAAAACCAACTTATTTCTACAATGAAATATTTGTTCCCGAAGGCGAGGATGTTATAGGTTCCTACTATATGGCAAATGGATTTTCTCACGGTTATTTTGGTATGCAGGTAAATTCAGAAAATGAACGTCGAATCCTATTTTCGGTTTGGAGCCCTTTTGACACACAAGATCCTGCTGAAATTCCGGACGATCAAAAAATTATTATGCTCAAAAAAGGAGATGATGTCTATACCGGCGAGTTTGGCAATGAAGGCTCCGGAGGACAGAGTTTTAAAAAATTTATGTGGAAAACCAATACCCCTACAAATTCCTACTGAAAGGTGAACCTGCAGGTCCAAATCATACAGATTATTCCGCATATTTCTATGCGCCAGAAAATGACGAATGGGAACTTATTGCTAGTTTTAGAAGACCAGAATCAAGTAATTATTTAGGTAGTTTATATTCTTTCCTGGAAAATTTTGTGCCTGCTACCGGAGACCTTTCTCGTAAGGCTCACTATACAAACCAATGGCTATATGATGAAGAAAAGGGCTGGATAGAACTCACTGAGACCATTTTCACAGCTGATGCCACCGCTAATCAAAAACATAGGTTAGATTATGAGGGTGGAGAGACCACAGGAGGATATTATTTGAAAAATTGTGGCTTTTTTAATGAAACAACCGAGGTCAATACTAATTTTAAAAGGGAAGCAACCGGGAATGCACCACAAATAAATTTTGAAAATTTACCTTAACAACTATAAATCAATCTTAAAAATACTTTCACTACTTTTTTAATGGAAAAAATATTAATTACGGGCGCAGCGGGACAATTAGGAGTTGAACTCACCACTGCTTTAGCTTCAAAATATGGGGCCAGTAATATTCTGGCCAGTGATATTAACTCAGAATCAGCTAAAAAATTTAGTTCAGTAAAATTTCTAACCTTAGATGCTACCGATTCTAAGCACATTGAAAATATTATTGTAACTGAAAATATTACCCAGATATATCATTTAGCTGCTATCCTTTCAGCCAAAGGTGAAGATAATCCTCTTTTTACCTGGGATTTAAATATGAAGAGCCTTTTAGGGATTTTAGAGGCAGCCAGGAAATACCAGCTTAAAATTTTTTGGCCATCATCTATTGCTGTTTTTGGAAAAGACACGCCGCGTAACAATACACCCCAAAATCCGGCAATGATTCCAGGTACCGTATATGGTATCTCTAAGCAGGCCGGTGAACAATGGTGTAATTACTATGCTGAAAAGTTTAAAGTTGATGTGAGAAGCGTGCGTTATCCTGGCTTAATATCTTATTCAGCCCAACCTGGTGGTGGTACTACCGATTATGCTGTAGATATATTTTATAAATCTAAAGAAGATAAAAAATACACCTGTTTTCTTAGTAAAGATACCCGTCTACCCATGATGTATATGCCCGATGCCATAAGAGCCACATTGGAATTGATGGAAGCACCTGCTTCAGAAATTAAAACACGTACCTCCTATAACGTTTCCGGAGTAAGTTTTACACCGGCTGAACTTGCTGAAGAAATCAGTAAACATATCCCAGATTTCAAAATTTTATATGAACCTGATTTTCGACAACATATTGCAGACAGCTGGCCCCAGAGCATTAATGATGATGTAGCCGAACAGGAATGGGGTTGGGAACCTAAATACGATCTTAAAAAAATAACCGTAGATATGCTTAAAAATATAAAATGTGAAGCCTATTAACCTGGTGAACGGTTGTACTATTAATACCAAATTGAGCGTCTAAATCAGTATGGATTTTAATCCACTAAAAGCAGTATTTAGCGTTACAAGAAGCTAAATTGATTATAATATTCAATTTCATCATATGACTTTCAAAAAATTCGGAATAATAAAAACCTGGAGCGCTATTATTCTCCTGGGTTGGTTTAATTTTTCTCAGGCACAAAGTCCGGAAGGAGTCACTCACTCCGGGCAACACACAAACCAGATGCCTTTTCCAGTTGATTCGTATCACGAATTAGCAAACCCAACTCCCACTCCTGTTAAACTTTGGAATAATTCTCAAAAAACTATAATTGGATGGGGTAAAACCAGTAAAAGGTACGAGAAAGAAAAACCGGTATCGAAAGATTCACTTTCAACTGATTTAAACCTGCAAGGCTGGAGAGGAGAAAAACTTTCTG
Organism: Salegentibacter sp. BDJ18; assembly: GCF_017579965.1. Classification (NCBI taxonomy): domain Bacteria; kingdom Pseudomonadati; phylum Bacteroidota; class Flavobacteriia; order Flavobacteriales; family Flavobacteriaceae; genus Salegentibacter; species Salegentibacter sp. BDJ18. The sequence goes on along the minus strand of NZ_JAFLQX010000016.1, from coordinate 31,103 downwards.
CTCAATGGGTAGTTTCAGCAGGAAAAAAAGATTTAAACCTAAGTGTAGAAATATCAGATTTAAAAAACAGAAATAATAACCAGGTTATTTCAAAGGAGCAAATAGAAAGTGCATTTGTTCGCTATGTATTAACAGATGAACTTAATAAAGATCAAAAAGGAGCCTGTGGCCATCGCGTCCCGGCAAACTTTGATTCAACTTTAGTGGCCGATGTTATAGATCATAAAATAAAAGAATTCAAGGTATTAAAACGAACCACAAGACCCGGCTGGTTATCCATTCAGGTTCCCCAAAACACCGAACCAGGTCTTTATTCGGGAACTTTAAAAATAAAGGATGGTAGTAAAATTTTAAAAAAGTTAATTATAACTATTACGGTAGAAGAACGTCTTTTGTCAGCTCCAAAAGAATGGAACTTCCATCTGGATCTATGGCAAAATCCATATGCTGCAGCCCGATATTATAAAACCGATTTATGGAGTGATGAACACTTTAAAGCTATGGAAGAGGATATTCATCATTATGTGAATGCTGGAGGAAAATCTATTACAGCAAGTATTATTGACCGTCCCTGGGATGGCCAAACACAGGATGCTTTTCATTCTATGATTCGGTGGACTAAGAAGCTTGATGGCACATGGGATTTTAGTTTTGATGTCTTTGATAAGTGGGTAGAATTTATGATGGATTTAGGCGTGACCAAACAAATTAATGCCTACAGTATGATTCCCTGGAAACTAAGCTTTGCTTATTTTGATGAAGCTACCAATACTACAAAACACCTTAAAACCAAACCCGGAGAGGAAGAATACAAAAATTCCTGGACAGCTATGCTTAAAGCCTTCGCTGCCCATTTAAAAGAAAAAGGATGGTTTGATAAAACTTATATCGCTATGGATGAACGCCCTATGGAATCTATGGAAGCGGCTCTGAAAGTTATAAAAAATGCTGATAAGAATTTTAAAATATCTTTTGCAGGTAATAGTCATCCTGAATTGTTTAATGCTATAGATGATTATTCAATTACATTAAGTGAAAATTATCCCGATAAAATTATTGAATCCCGTAAAAAACAGGGAAAAACAAGTACTTTCTATACCAGTTGCTCCCATCCCTATCCCAATAGCTTCACTTTTAGTGAGCCTTCAGAAACCGAATGGTATGGCTGGTATGCCGCCAATAAAAAGTTAGATGGTTATTTACGTTGGGCGTACAACAGTTGGGTTCTGGAGCCACTTTTAGACAGCAGGTTTACCACCTGGGCAGCTGGAGACACTTATTTAATTTACCCGGGCGGAAGAACATCTATACGCTTTGAAAAGCTATTAGCTGGAATACAAGCCTATGAAAAAATTCAAATCTTAAAGTCTGAATTTAAAAGGAATAATAATACTGAAGCGCTTTTACAAATTGATAAAATATTGTCCTCTTTCACAATAGATGAGCTTAACAATAAATCCGCTTCTGTAATGATAGGTAAAGCTCAAAAGGCTTTACAAAACTTATAAAAATATTGCTATGAAAATTTTAAGTGGCTTCTTTATGAATCCATTAACCGTAGTTACTGGTAATTTTTTCACTTAAAAACCTAATATATACCGATTATCATAAAATAAACCAAAGGCAAATTGAGCAATGAGCTAAGCCTTTATCACAATACTGTTTTAAGTAAATAGAATATTAAAAATAAATCCATGAACAAAGAAACAAACAAATCCATAGTAATAATTGGAGTATTATTTTTCATTTTTGGCTTCGTTACCTGGTTGAACTCTGTCTTAATTCCATATCTCAAAACAGCGAGTCAGCTCAATAATTTTGAATCTTACCTTGTAGCTTTCGCCTCATACATCTCCTATCTGGTTATGGCAATACCTTCGGCGTGGGTTCTAAAAAAAATAGGATTTAAAAAGGGTATGTCTACGGGATTAGTTGTTATGGCCGTTGGTGCCCTAATTTTTATTCCAGCGGCTATATCAAGAACTTACGTTTTATTCTTATTCGGATTATTTGTTCAGGGCACTGGTTTAGCACTGCTGCAATCTGCTGCCAACCCCTATATCACCATTTTAGGTCCTATTGAAAGTGCGGCAAAACGGATGAGCATAATGGGAATATGTAACAAACTTGCAGGAGCACTGGCCCCAATCATCTTTGGCGCTATTTTGCTTAAAAATATGGACAAGGTGGAAGCGAGTCTTACTGGGATGAATGCGATAGAAAAAGCCGCTGAATTAGATGCGCTTTCAGCACGGGTAATAACACCATATATTGTAATGGCTATAATCCTTATAGGACTTTCTGTTTTAATTTACTATTCATCATTACCTGAAATTAAAACTGATGAAGAAGATGAAACTCTCGCAGCCGCCAATAAAAATAAAACCAATATTTTACAATTTCCTAATTTATTATTGGGTACCCTTGCAATGTTCCTTTACGTTGGTGTGGAAGTAATCGCCGGGGATACGGTGATTAGCTATGCCCGAGATGCCCACGATATCCCTACCAATGTAGCTAAATTTTTCACCACTTATACATTAATTGCAATGATTGTTGGTTATCTAATTGGTACCGTAACGATCCCAAAATATATTAGTCAGCAGAAAGCCTTACAGCTCTCTGGGATATTAGGAATAATATTGGGCCTGGTCGCCATTTTTACAAATGGCTACATATCGGTCTTAAGTATTTCTTTGTTAGGTCTTGCTAATGCCCTGGTATTCCCGGCCATATGGCCCCTTGCACTACACGGGTTGGGTAGGTTTACTAAAATAGGATCTTCATTTTTAATTATGGCCCTGGCGGGAGGTGCAATCTTACCACTTATTTATGGCTATCTTGCTGATACCTTTGATCCACAATCAGCTTACTGGATAGTTATCCCAAGTTATTTATATATATGGTTTTTTGCAGTTAAAGGACATAAAATTAAATAATAGCTTTCTATAAATCTTTTTGGTTATGTAATAGCATCTTTGAAGAAAGATGCTATTACATAAGTGACCGTTTTTGCGTAATTTCAACTAAAATATTCGTAGATTTTAAGCAATATTTCAGTAAACAACTTTAAAGCAAGCTCACGCATTATTATTGAAAAATTTAATTTGATTTCGAGGCAGTCCTCGGAGCATTTAGTATCGTTTATCCAGTAAAAAAAAACTTTCTCTACTTCAGCTTCAGCAATTTACTCCTGCACAAACTTTAATTCTATTTTTTTACAAATTTGTCAACTTTCGAATGTTGATAAATTCATATTTAACTGATAATAAGCTTATTAACAATTTTTGTTTGATAACTTTTTTTAACAAGATTTTATATTCTTGTACTTCTTTGTCTATATTTACATTCCGCTTGAAACTATTACTAATCCAAAATCTAAAATTAATATGGGTGTGAACACTACTACCGCCGCTCCTAAGACTTATAGCCAGGATGAGGCTTTTAAAGCTTCGTTAGACTATTTTAAAGGAGATGATTTAGCCGCACGGGTGTGGGTAAATAAGTATGCGCTTAAAGATTCCCAGGGGAATATTTATGAGCTTACGCCAAACGATATGCATCGTAGAATTGCAAAAGAAATTTCCCGTGTAGAGCAACGCTACCCAAACCCAATGAGTGAAGATGAGGTTTTTGACCTTATTAAAGACTTTAAATATATTGTCCCTCAAGGTAGCCCAATGGCCGGTATAGGTAACCCTTACCAAATTGCTTCCCTTTCTAACTGTTTCGTAATTGGTAACGATGGCGATTCAGATTCTTATGGAGGGATTATGAAAATAGACCAGGAACAGGTTCAGCTTATGAAACGCCGTGGTGGTGTTGGGCATGATCTTTCCCACATTCGCCCAAAAGGCTCGGCGGTAAAAAACTCTGCCCTTACTTCTACCGGTATTGTTCCTTTTATGGAACGTTACTCCAACTCCACTCGTGAAGTTGCCCAGGATGGGCGTCGTGGAGCGCTTATGCTCTCAGTTTCTATTAATCACCCAGATTCTGAAGATTTTATAGATGCAAAAATGGAGCAGGGAAAAGTAACCGGCGCCAATGTATCGGTTAGAATTGATGACGAATTTATGCGCTCGGTTAAAGAAGATCGCAATTACGTTCAGAAATATCCAATTTTTAGCGAAAATCCGAAGAAATCTAAAGAGATCGAAGCTAATAAGCTTTGGAAAAAAATAGTACATAACGCCTGGAAATCGGCTGAACCTGGAATACTTTTCTGGGACACCGTAATTAACGAGTCGGTGCCAGATTGTTATGCAGATCTTGGATACAAAACGGTTTCTACCAATCCATGTGGTGAAATTCCGCTTTGCCCTTATGATTCTTGTAGACTGTTAGCTATAAACTTATTTTCTTACGTAGAAAATCCGTTTACTAAAGAGGCTTCTTTCAATTTTGAACTTTTCAAAAAACATATTGCCGCTGCACAGCGCATTATGGACGATATCATTGATCTTGAATTAGAAAAAATTGATGCGATTCTTGCTAAAATTGAAGCAGATCCTGAAGGTTCAGAAATTAAAGGTGTAGAATATAATCTTTGGAAAAACATTCAAACCAAAGCTAAAGAAGGTAGAAGAACCGGAATTGGCATCACTGCTGAAGGTGATATGCTTGCCGCTTTAGGTATTAAATACGGAAGTGATGAGGGTGTAGATTTTTCAGTAAAAATCCATAAGCACATCGCTATTGAAGCTTACAGAGCTTCAGTTTACGCAGCAAAAGAAAGAGGTGCTTTCGGAATATTTGATTCAGAAAGAGAAAAAGAAAATCCTTTTATTCTTCGACTTAAAGAGGCCGATGAGAAATTGTATTACGATATGCTTGAATATGGCCGCCGTAATATTGCTTTACTTACTATTGCCCCCACAGGAACTACCAGTTTAATGACGCAAACCAGTTCTGGAATTGAGCCGGTATTTATGCCTGTTTACAAACGAAGAAGAAAAGTAAATCCTAACGATAAAGATTCCCGCGTAGATTTTGTAGATGAAGTTGGCGATTCCTGGGAAGAATACGTGGTTTTCCACCATCGATTTAAAGAATGGATGAAGGTTAACGGCCACGAAATAACCGATGATTATACACAAGCCGAACTGGACAAACTTGTAAAAGCTTCTCCTTACTACAAAGCCACTTCTAACGATGTAGATTGGTTGAGTAAAGTAAGAATGCAGGGAGCGGTACAAAAATGGGTAGATCACTCCATTAGTGTGACCATTAACTTACCAAACGATGCTACCGAAGAATTGGTAGGTCAACTATATTTAGAAGCTTGGCAAGCGGGTTGTAAAGGAGTGACTGTGTATCGTGATGGTTCTCGTTCTGGAGTTCTAATTTCTAACGAAGAGAAAAAAGAAGAGGCTGAAGAAGAAAACAATACGCCATTCCCAACTACACGTCCGCAAAGCTTAACTGCAGATGTGGTTCGTTTTCAGAATAACAAAGACAAATGGATTGCTTTCATTGGCTTAATTGACGATAGACCTTACGAGATCTTTACCGGTTTTGCAGATGATGAAGAAGGAATTCTGCTTCCACGCTGGGTGACAGAAGGTACTATTATTAAAGCCAGAAATGAAGATGGAACTTCTCGTTACGATTTTCAATATGAAAACAAACGAGGTTACAAAACAACTATAGAAGGATTATCGCATAAATTCAACCCGGAATACTGGAATTATGCTAAATTGATTTCTACCACGCTTAGACACGGGATGCCAATTGAAAAGGTAGTAGATTTAATAAGCAGTTTACAGTTAGACAGTGAATCTATAAACACTTGGAAAAACGGAGTTGCGAGGGCGCTAAAACGCTTTATCGCCGATGGTACCGTTGCCAAGAAACAAAAATGTACAAATTGTAATTCATCTAATCTTATCTATCAGGAAGGCTGCCTTACCTGTCAGGATTGTGGTTCTTCCAAATGTGGATAGATAGCTCTTGTTAGATTAGATAAAAAAGGCCTTTTGAATTATTTCTAAAAGGCCTTTTTGTTTATAGAAGTGAAATGTGTTTAACTAAAGATGTTTGATGAGGTTTTCAACTCGTCATTCTGAATTCATTTCAGAATCTAAGATGTTAGCAATAAGAACAAGTTTGAAGCTGAAACAAGTTCAGCTTGACGAATGAAGTTTTTCAAACTTCCTATTTCATTTTATTATTCCAAACTCACCGAAATAATCCCCACTCCCTGCGGATTTTCTAACTCATTATCTTCAATTCCCGGGCCGATTGAGAATTGCAGTGCTTCTGCATTCTCCAGTTCAAAATCTCCGTCGTAAGAATGTTCAAAATAATACGGCAAAAATGAAGGATAAGGTCTTGGCAGACTCACCGTTTTAACCGGCTTTAAAGCGGAAAGATCAATTTTATAAGTTTTGGTTTCCTGGCTTAGATCTATAGTAGTTCCAAAAGCGGCTCCGTTTTTCATTACCAAAGCAATTTGAAGTTTATCTGTTCTTTCGGTTAATGCTCTTGCTTTTATAACAAGGCTATCTTTGGATTCCAACTCCGCTTTTCTACCTGCAATTTTTCTATTAAAATTATATCTAAAAGAATAATCGTAAATTGGTTCTGCATCGGGGTTTTCAACATCTTTCTCAAAGAGTTTTTCCAAATTCACCTGGTATTCCGCCTCACCGGGATTGTCAGTCGGCACGAGCTTATTTTCAGGGCTCCACTCGCCTACTATATAATCTTCGTCTTCTGAAGCATTAAAAATATAAAGCGGCTTGTTTTCCTTAACCACGCGCGTTGAGTATTTTTCTTCGGAATAAAAATCCCAGTCTTCAGGGCTTCCTGAAACTTCACCGGGGAAAGTTTCTTTTCCTTTATTAGTAGTAACAATAATTCGATATTCTAAAAAGCCATTTTTTAATACACTTTCCGGAATTTCTGCTGAATAGTTATAAGCGCTGTTATTCTTAAGCTCCATAGCTTCATAAGTATTCCCGTTTTGGAGCCAGGCTTCTACTTTTTTTATTTGTTTGTCTGAAACAATCTCTGCATTAATTTCTGCTGAAGAATTCTCGGTAAATTCTTTTATAGGTTGGTGCAACACATAAGTTTGCGCTACGGTACTTTCCGGAGCGGTAAACTCTTCCAGCTGAAACCTTAAATTTATATCTGACCTTTTATCAAATTCGGCTCCTTTATTTTTCAAAAGATAAGTCCCTGGATGTATTTTAAAAGATTTTCCTTCAACTATCGGAGTAAAAGCATTTCCTTCATTTAAAGCTTCCAGGCTGAAATTTTCATTTAAACCGGGAAGATCTAAACTCATTTCCCATTCGTTCCACTTGATCACCGCAACGGTTTTTTCAAGGCTGTTGCTTCCAAAAGGATTATCTACCAAAATAGCATCAGGCATTATTTCAAGACGCCAAACTCCGTCTTCTAATTTATCGAGAAAATAGGCGCCTTTTCCTTTATAATTAACCACTTCAGAATCACCAAAACCGGCAATTTGCTTGAGGTTTTCTAAAGATTTTGGCTGAATTTTATTCGTATTGGTATAAATAAATTTTTCTTCAGAATTCAATACCGCGAGATCTTTTTCATAATCGATTTTAAAATCCTGAAATTCAAGGTTTTTAGGGTAAACACCAAAATCACTATTTACAGGAACCTTATGAAAGACTTCCCCGGCGATCATTAAGGACAAAGCTTTTTGTGGCGTGTAGGCCAGGTTCATATAATGCGTATTGTATTCGGTATTTCCAAACGCCAAATAAGTAGGATCGTAAGCGAAATGAGTTCCTATTTGGATTCCGGCCTCCCGGAAACTCCTTCCCATTGCCGGATAAATATAAGATTTCATCACATCGGCGGCATCAAATTCGTACACGAGCTTCGCCGCGTTATTTTCTTCAATTACATCATTAAACGGAATATAATAATCGTTTACATTTGGTAACAAATTCCCTTCCAATTCCTTCTGAAACCCCAATCCTGTTGGGTACCATTGAAAAGTTCCGCCATCTATTCCAGCATCAAAATAAGATTCGGCGAGATGAATACTATGACTTACATTATAGAAAATTGGTTTCTTAGAGCCGGTGCTTTTCATTGATTTCACCATTTTCTCAATGAATTCCTGCACTTCTTCAGGCTCTCCTTTATGGTGCGGTTCGTTGCTAATTTCAAAAGCAATAAGGTTTGGCTCATTTTTATAAGCTACGCCCGTATGCGGATTCACGTGATTCAGGAATTGCTTCAAATAATTTTCCTGAGCTTTAATAGCACCGGGCTCAGTTAAGCTTCCGGCTTTTTCGTATTTGTTAGAAAATCCGGGAGTATCTTCATCGGGTTCCGGCCAGCCATTTCCCCAATAAGCAATGGGTGTAACCACGAAATTTATATCACGTTCCTTGAGCTTTTTCAATAAATAATCAAATAACTCGAGATGTTCGTTTAATATTAAATTGCCTTCTTCATCACTAATTTCAGTATCCCAAACGTGAATTCTATAAAGATCAAAACCGAGTCGGGAAAAATGATAAACATCCTTATCTATCGCTTTTTTTAGATCTATACCTAATTTCTCACCACTTCGATAGCCGTGCGCAAAAGGTACCGAATAATTGACTCCAAAACCTTTGACTTCTGCATCGTTATGCCCCCAACGCATCAGGCCTTCATTATCTACGTAAACATCTTCTTTTTCCTGGGCAAAACTTATAAAACTGATTACAAAAAATATAAAACTCAGCAAAAATCTTTTCTTCATATATAAATTTTAAACATCACAAATTTCAATAGCTTTCTTTAATGAAGAAATTTCATCGGAATTGGTAGGAATAAATTCCTGGGCAACAAAACCTTCAAAACCGGTTTCTACAATGGCTTTCATAATTGCAGGATAAAAAAGTTCCTGGGTATCACCAATTTCGTTACGACCGGGAACTCCGGCAGTGTGATAATGATTTATGTGTTTATGGTGCTTTTTAATTGTAGCAATAATATCTCCTTCCATTACCTGCATATGGTAAATGTCGTAGAGCAATTTAAAGTTATCTGCTCCCATTTCTTCAGCCAGGGCAACACCCCATTCGGTATGATCTGCCATATAATCTGGATGATTAACCTTACTGTTAAGCAACTCCATTACCAGGTTTACATTTTTCTTTTTAGCGTATTTAAGCAGCGGCTTTAAACCTTTTGAGCAATTTTTAATTCCGGTTTTCTCATCCATTCCGCGTCTATTTCCCGAGAAAACAATTACGTTTTTAATGTTATGTTTTGAAGCTTTATCAATTAAACCCTTATATTTTTCCTGAAGATCTTTATGGTTTTTTGGCTCATTAAATCCATTTTCAATACTGGCAAAATCGTCTGTTGCCATAGAACAAACCAGGCCATATTTTTCCACTGTATCCCATTCTGAAGGTTTTAAAAGATCTATTGCCTGAATTCCCATACTCGCACAGGTTTTTGCAAATTCATCTAAAGGAATATTCTGAAAACACCATCGGCAAACCGAATGCTTAACATTGTTCTTTTTTCTATTAGGTAAGCTGTTGTTATCTATATATTTCATAGCAGCAAAAGAAGATGCTACTCCACCCAGGCTCAAAATCCCTGAACCAATGGCTATACTTTTTAACGCATTACGTCTTGTGAATTTCTTGTCCATTATTTATATATTAAGTTGGTATAATAAAATAGAAAAGTCAAAATTCAGGTGAAACTCACCGGGAATAAGACTTTAATTATAAAAACAAGGCTGAAGGAAAAACGATTTACTCAAATATGTATTCCACAACTATCTTTTCTTAGCAAATTATTATAAACGTAAAAATTACAATTAATTTTCAGAAAACAAATTTTTCGGAAAAGATTTTTTTAAAATTTTCTTAACACATTTTTAGAAGAAAAAACTTCACTTACGCGATTTCAAAATTGAAGCCGGACTCTTGAAGTTTCAGGTATTTTTTGCGGTCAAATTTGTATAAAAATGCACCTCGCCGCGAAGTAGACATATCTTTTTCGTCTAATTTAACCAACACATTTAAGGAAAGTACTTTTTTTCTAAAGTTTCGGGAATCGATTTCTTTATGATAAACGGCCTCATAAAGCTTTTGTAATTGCGGAATGGTAAATTTCTCTGGAAGTAATTCGAATCCTATGGGTTTATACCTGGCTTTTCTGCGTATTCTAACCAGGGCATCTTTCACCATCTGGTTATGTTCCAGCACCAAATCTGGCACATCTTCTATATCATACCAATGCGCTCCATGTCTTTCTACCAATTCCTTATCATACTCGCCAATTCTTATTAAAGCATACTGGGCAATAGATATAGTTCTATATCCAGGATCACGAAACGTGGTGCCATAGGTTTTTAGTTCTTCCATAAACACGTTTTCCAGGCCGGTTATTTCCTTTAAAACACGTTTTGCGGCTTCTTTCACATCTTCATCCAATTTCACAAAACTTCCTATAAGAGACCAGGTTCCCATAAGTGGTTTAACCCTTCTTTTAAAAATGAGAAGCTTCAGGTTTCCTTCATCAAATCCAAAAATTACGCAGTCTGTAGCTACGTACATTTTATCTTCCTGAATGTAGAAATCCTTTTGAAACGGTTTCATTAAAAATTGATGTTTAGACTAAGATATGAAAATTCCTAAAGCTCATATTTTCAGCATGGTTATTGGGCAAAATAAGCATAAATAAATACTACAAGAACCACAATTCCCAGCCCAACTGGTTTTACCAGTTTCCATGGCTGGATATCTACCTGCTTTGTATAATCTAAGATAAAAGGTTCAATTCTTGGTTTCCATTTCCCTATTATAAACATAATGAGCACGTTTAAAACAAATAATATCGCCATTACGTGAAGGTAATGCGGTAATGCATCTTCCCCAACAACAAAATATTTTAGTCCCAAATAGATTAAATAGAACCCAACCCCACTAAAAATAGCCACTTTAGCCGCAATCGCTGGAATTCGTTTAGTAAGATAACCTACAATAACAATAGTTAAAATTGGAATACTGTAACTTCCGTTTACTTCCTGCAAATACCCAAAAAGCCCCTGGGGCGCATTGGCTATAAAAGGCGCAATAAGCATAGCTCCAATGGCCAGGAATATTCCAAAGCGTTTTCCTTGTTTTACTACTTTGGCTTCACTGGCTTCCTGGTTAAAATATTGTTTGTAAATATCTATTCCAAAGAGGGTAACCGAACTGTTTAATGCTGAATTGAAAGAACTCAAAATTGCACCGAAAAGCACAGCCGCAAAAAATCCTGTAAGTACCGGTGGAAGTACCGCATTTACCAAAGCAGGATATGCCTGGTCGGCATTATCTAAATCGCCCTGAAACATATGCCAGGCAATAATACCCGGAAGAACTACGATAATTGGCCCGAGGATCTTTATAAAAGCAGCTAGCATTAAACCTTTTTGGCCTTCCCTAAGGTTTTTAGCCGCCAAAGCTCGCTGAATAATTGCCTGGTTGGTTCCCCAGTAAAATAATTGCACCAGCATCATTCCGGTAAATATTGTTGAAAAAGGAACCGAAGCTTCAGGCCCTCCAATAGAATTAAACTTCTCGGGATTAGAATCTACTAAAACTTCCAGCCCATTAATAATTCCGCCATCTCCAATAGCCATAAGTCCAAAAATGGGAATTAACAAACCACCTACGAGTAAACCTACAGCATTAATAGTATCTGAAACAGCTACAGCTTTTAATCCTCCAAAAATTGCGTAAATAGATCCTACGATCCCTATCCCCCATACCGTAAGCCATAAAGCGGTATTTGCACTAACTCCCAACATTTCAGGAATTCCAAACATCGTACTAATTGCCAGGGCACCGGAATACAAAACAATAGGTAAGAAAATAATCATATACCCCGATAGAAATAGTGCCGAAACCAGGGTTTTGGTTCCTCTATCAAAACGTTTTTCTAAAAATTGTGGTACTGTGGTTAGCCCTCCTTTTAAATAACGTGGTAGTAAGAATAATGCGGTTATTACTATGGCTATGGCTGCAAGGGTTTCCCAGGCCATTACTAAAATTCCTTCACTAAAAGCCTGGCCATTTAAACCTACAATTTGTTCTGTAGATAAATTTGTGAGTAAAACCGAACCTGCAATAACTCCTGCAGTAAGACTCCTTCCACCAAGAAAATATCCATCACTTGTACTTTCATCGGTTTTTCTGGTGGCTAAATAGGCAATTACAGCCACTAATAGGGTAAAACCAATGAATGATAAAATTCCAACCATAGCTTATTTAAAAATTTTGTTAAATATAAAATTATATATGAGTTTTGATCCTACTTAAGGTATAAACTTATTATTGACCGCTAACCGAGAAGTTATAGGAGATCCAATTGTAGTACTGATCTCCCGGTTTTAAAACCGCTTCAGGAAAGTTTCTAAAATTAGGAGCATCAGGGAAATTTTGTGCCTCTAAACATAACGAAGGATATTCTTCAGCGATTTCGGTATGGTAATTCAAATCTTCCGGAAGGTTTTCTGGAGCATAAGCCACCAGTGCTTTTTGATTGGTTTTTACTTCCATCTTTATTCCGGTTAAAGGAGCAAAAAGCCTTGCCGCAACTTCATCTTTATCAGATTTTAAAACATAGGTATCATCCAGGCTCCTGTTTCCAATTAATTTACCTTCAATAAAGTTTTTTGGATGCTTTTTAAGTTTGGTTAAATTACCGGTAGGCAATAAGTCTTTATTTACTTCAAGGATTTTTTCAGCTTCAATCTTTAAAAAATGATCGCTTATACTGCCACCTCCATTAAGGTTAAAATAAGTATGATTGGTAAGATTAATCACAGTTTTTTTATCGGTTTTAGCCGAATATTCTATAAGCAATTCATCATTTTCAGTAAGCGTATATTTAACCTCAACCTGTAAATTCCCAGGATAATATTCTTCCCCGTCCTTGCTGAAATAAGTTAGTTTTACTGAAGGATTGGGCGCCACTTCCTCTTCTTCAATTTTCCATATTTTATACTGAAATCCATTCTCGCCGCCGTGAAGATGAACATTATTGGTTTCATTTAATTTATAGGTAGTATTATCCAACTGAAACTCCCCATTGGAAATTCTACCGGCATAACGCCCCACCGAAGCACCAAAACATTTATTATGCTCTTTATAGGCCGAAGTTATAAATTCTTCTGCCCGCGGGCTAACCACCACATTCACTTTATTCCCGGCCTTATCTTTTATTTTAAGGCTTATAACAGCAGCACCATAGTTAAGAACCTGGAGTTCACTCCCGTTATTATTAACAAGAGTTACCGTTTTTAAATCTTCTTTTTGAGTTTTCAAATTAAATTTTTTAGTTGGTTTTACCGGAAATCCAGTTATCTACTTTTTCTTCCAGAATATTCAAAGGTAAAGCTCCATCTAATAGAATTACATCATGGAATTCCCTAATATCAAAATCATCACCCAGTTTTTGTTCTGCTTCTTCCCTTAACTCCAGTATTTTATTCATCCCTATTTTATAGGCTGTAGCCTGCCCCGGCAAAACAATGTGTCGTTCTACCATTTTCACGCAGTCACTTTCTGCATTGGGCGTATTCGCTTTATAATATTCTATTCCTTCCTGCCTGGTCCATTTTTTAGCGTGAATTCCTGTGTCTACCACTAGCCTGCAAGAACGCCAGAGTTCCATTGCCAATCTACCAAAATTAGAATAAGGGTCTTTGTAAAACCCTATTTCTTTTGGTAATAATTCGCTGTAGAGTCCCCAACCTTCCACATAAGCGGTATAAAAACTAAACTTTCTAAACTGCGGAATATCCTCCAACTCCTGGGCTATGGCAATTTGCATATGGTGGCCCGGGATACCTTCGTGGTATGCCAAAGCTTCCATCTGGTAAGTAGGCATAGCCGCCATATCGTATAAATTAGCATAATAAGTTCCCGGCCTTGAACCATCTTTTGCAGGTTGTTGGTAAAATGCTTTGCCGGCACTTTTTTCTCTAAAAGGTTCTACCGCTTTTACTACCAGTTCTGCTTCAGGCTCAGTTAGAAAAAGTTCGTCTAAATTTGCCTTCATGGTGTTTATAATTTCGGTAGCTTCAGCAAGATACTTTTGTTTACCAATAGAATCGTTGGCGTAATAAAATTGCTCATTAGTACGCATAAACTCAAAGAAATCCTGTAATGTTCCTTCAAAGCCTACCTCTTCTTTTATTTTTTCCATTTCGCCGTGAATACGTGCTACCTCATCCAACCCAATTTGATGAATTTCCTGAGCCGAAAGATTAGTAGTTGTAGTTCTTTTAAGAGCATTGGCATAAAACTCTTCTCCTTTGGGAAATTTCCACGCGCCAGCATCATTATTTGCACGTTTTTGTTGAGTTTCCAGGAAAGAAATTAAATTTTCGTAAGCGGGTTTTACTTCTTTAACCAATGCATTTTCAGCTTTTGAAATGAGTTCTTTTTCCTGCGCTTTTGTAATTTCCAGCTTAGATAGCTTAAATTTAAAATCGTTGAGTAAGGCACTGTTTTCTAAAGATTTGCCGAAGGGTTTACCTTTAATTACGTTTCTACTGGATTCCAAAACCCTGTCAAAAACAAAAACCGGCGGAACAATCCCATTTTGTTCCCTAATTTTTAGATTTCCAATAACCTCCTCCATAACCTTGGGAATCCCCTTTAGCCTGGATATATAAGCTTCGGCATCGCTTATAGAATCTATACGGTGCATATTAATTAAAAAAGCTGGCAACTCGGCATGGCGCCCAAACATCTGGTTTACCGGATAATTATAAAACCGAAAATCATAATCGGCGACTTCATTTTCTAATTTCTGAAGGTATAAATCGTAACTCAAACGCGTTTGCTCGTTTAGGGCTGAAGCATCTACTTTCTTTAAATATTCTAAACGCTTTTTAGCTTTTTTTCGATCTTCGGCATATTTAAGGTGTGAAAAATCGTCCCACTTCCCATAATTGGTTTTTTGTCCCAATTGGGTTTGCATCATAGGCGATTCTTCCACGTCTTTTTGAAATTCTTTTTCAAAATATTCATTTAATTCTGCCGAATGTTCTGCTATTTCTTCTTCGGAATAATTTCCTTCTTTTTGACTACATGAAATACCTAAAAACAGGAAACTGATTAGAAGGATTTTATGAATAAATCTAATACTCATAGGCTATTCTTTTAATATTGAAAATTCTATTGCAGAATCTCCATAAATGGTGTGGGTTTGTTTCTGAAAATCTTCTTCTTCGGCTTCAAAAATATTTGGCACAAAAGTTTGAGGATTTCTGTCTATAAGCGGAAACCAGGTACTTTGCACCTGAATTTGTAATTTATGTCCTTTTTTAAAGGTATGGTTAATATCCTGCAGCGTAATATTTACCGGGGTCTTCTTGTTAGGCTCAAATGGCTCGGGATTTTCAAAACTGTTTCTAAATTTGCCACGCATCACTTCACTACGCACCATCATATGGTAGTTGTCCATATCAAGATGGTCCATGGTTTCTTCATAATCTTCTGAGTCTGCCGGGTAAACATCTATTACCTTTACCACCCAATCTGCCGCAGTTCCTGTGGTTGCCACGTTTAAACGTGCCAAAATCTCACCGGTAAGTTTCATATCTTCTTCCAGTACTTCGGTTTCAAAAACCAAAACATCTGCTCTTCTGGCAGCAAAACGTTGGTCGCCCGTCATATATTCTCTTGGAGTGAACACCGCTTTAATTTCGTTATTATAAGAAACAGGTTTTGCCGGGTCACTTACAAAGCTTTCTTCATTATCGGTTGCTTCCTCAGTTAATTCCTGCTCATCTCCCAGGTAAAAAACTTTAGATTCTGCTTCTTTTGGAGGCCAGGCTTCATAAGAATTCCATTTTCGGGCTCCGGTATCGTAAACATAGGCTTCAGCTAGATCTACATCACCATCGCCGTCTTCTTTTAAAAAGTGGTTAAAGAATTTTGTTTCAATATTTCTTTGATAATCTTCAGAAATATTATCGCCAAAATAAACATTTCCTACTGCCTGCCTTTCGGTTTGTCTCGCCCAATCGCCGTGGCTCCACGGGCCAAAAACCATGATATTATAATTATCGCTGGTTTCTTCAATTTTCTTGTAAGTATTAAAAGGGCCGTAAAGATCTTCAGCATCAAATAATCCGCCCACAACCATTACAGCGGGTTCAATATCCTCTAAATGCTGAATAATCCCGCGACTCTGCCAAAATTCATCATAATTTGGATGCTCTTTTAATTGTTGCCAAAATATATTGTCTTCTCCATAATACTCGTCCAGATTACTAAGTGGTCCCACATCTAAAAAAAACTGGTACTGATCCTGGGTACCAAGACCCGGCAATTCGTACCAGGCTTCGGTTGTAGGGCCGGTTTTATCATATCCAAAAAGTGCGGTTGCTCTCCAGTAACTCAATAAATAAGCCCCATTGTGATGAAAATCGTCAAAAAAGAAATCCCCAATTCCGGCTTGTGGAGATGAAGCTTTTAGGGCAGGGTGAGCATCTACTAAAGAAGCGACAGCGTAGTGACCGGGATACGAAATTCCCCAGGTTCCTACCCTACCATTATTATTATCTACATTCTCAATAAGCCATTCAATAGTATCATAAGTATCGCTAGATTCGTCAAATTCATTTCCAGATTTATTCGGAATAATTGCCCGCATATTATCATACTTCCCTTCACTCATCCAACGGCCCCGTACATCCTGGTAAACCACTATATTCCCTTCTTTCATCAAATATTCATTCGGGCTAATAAGCGAACGAAATTGATCTTTTCCATAAGGCCGGGAGCTATATGGAGTTCGCTGCATTAAAATAGGATATTCTTTAGAAGTATCTTTTGGGGAATAGATGGTAGTGTGTAACAAAGTTCCGTCCCGCATTGGGATATCTACTTCTGTTTTATTATAATGTTCTTTTACATCATATTCTTCTTGTGAAATAAGATGAACGGGTAAAAAACTCAAAAACAGAAGGATAAAACTTAAACGGAGTAATTTCATAGTTAAGGGATATTTTAAGCCCCTAAGATAGAAATTACCCCGACAAACCTAAAGGAATTTTAGTCGATAATCGAGTTTTAAATGCATCAAGGCCTGCTTCTAAATTAAAAACATTTTCCCTTTTATGCTTTCCTGGCTTAACCCGCTTTAGATTATTTTACCGCTGTCTCCTGGAATTTAGCAAGACCTTCCTGAAGCCAGGTAAGATATTCTGACTCGTTTGGCGTGTAACCAACAGGTTCGTTAAGAAGATTTACATCATTATCCAGCAACACATAAAATGGTTGGGAATTATTTTTAAAATTAAGGGTTTGAAAAGTTGCCCATTTATCGCCAATAGTTTCAATAGGTTTTATTCCGCCCTTGGGTTTTAGATAATTAAACTGCGCTTTCTCAGGGAGTTCCTTTCTATCGTCTACATAAAGGGATATGAGAATATATTCTTCATTTAAAACATCAAAAACTTCTGGATTACTCCAAACCTGCTCCTCCATTTTCCGACAGTTTACACAGGCCCAACCGGTAAAATCCAGGATTATAGGTTTGTTTTGCTCCCGGGCGGCTTCAAGCCCTTTATCCCAGTCTTTGTATGCTTCCAGGCCTAAAGGTGCTTCGGTACCTTTGTCGTAAATGCTATAAAATAATGGTGGAGGAAAACCACTTAATAATTTAAGGTTGGCTGCAGAAGTATTGGTTAAACCGGGAATTAAATAAAGTACAAATAAGAAAGTAAGCACGCCCACACCAAATCTAACTTTACTGATTTTCTTTTTAGGCCCATCGTGAGGAAAACGAATAAATCCGAATAAATAAGCCATAAGTCCTAAACCTACAAGAATCCATATTCCAAGGAAGATTTCACGTTTTAGAAGTCCCCAATGTTCCACAAGATCAGCGTTAGAAAGGAACTTAAAGGCCAGTCCTAATTCTATAAAACCTAAGGTTACTTTTACCGTATTTAGCCAACCTCCGCTTTTTGGCAGCGAATTAAGCCAGTTAGGAAATAGAGCGAAAAGGGCAAAAGGAAGCGCCAGTGCAAGACCAAAACCGCCCATTCCCATAGAAAGCTGCATCGCACCGCCATCACTGGTAAGCGATCCACCAAGCAGTGAACCTAAAATAGGGCCGGTACAGGAAAAAGAAACTAAAGCTAAAGTAAGTGCCATAAAAAAGATGCCTACAAAACCGCCCACGCTAGAAGCTTTATCGTCCATCTTATTACTCCAGGAACTCGGTAAGGTGATCTCATAATAACCGAAAAAAGAGAACGCGAAAATGATGAAAATGATGAAGAAAATAATATTCAGCGTAACATTTGTGGAGATATTATTGAGAATCTCAGGATTTACACTGTCCAGTAAATGAAAAGGTAAGCTGAGCAAAACATAAATAATGAATATGAAAAAACCGTATAAAATCGCGTTAATCAATCCTTTTTGTCGGTTTTTAGCGCCCTTGGTAAAAAATGAAACTGTAAGCGGAATCATAGGAAAAACGCAAGGTGTAAGCAAAGCGATTAAACCACCAATAAAACCGAGTAGAAAAATATTTAGAAAATTATTACCCTCTTCCTCTTCAGGGGCAAATTTTTCCATTCCTGAAACATTAATGTTTAATGCTTCGGTAAGTTCTTTGTCTTTTTCAGAAATTTCCAGGTCGGTAAAACCTGCGGTTATTTCATTGTCTTCAAGAGAAATATTGAAACGTTCGGTTTCCGGAGGCAAACATTTTTCATCATCACAAACAGAGAAATAAATTTCGGCAATAATTTCAGGATCACTTTCAGGCTGTACTTTTATTTGTTGCCTAAAAACCGCTTCATCTTCAAAATAGGTGATATCGGCTTCAAAAACCTTGTCGTAAATAGGTTCTATATCTGGCTCTGTAGTTTCACCAATAAGTTCAAAATTTTCTTCAGTATTATTATAAGAGAAAGTCGTGGCGATAGGCGCAATATCAATATCGGCTTCCTTTTGCGAATATAAATGCCAGCCATCTTCAAGATTTGCAGTAAAAATAAGCGTGAAGATACTATCGTTTTCCTTTTCTACGGAAGCTTCCCAGCTTATGGGATCTGCCATTTGGGAATCTCCGCTCCCGTCGTCAAAATATTGTGCCTGTAATTGGATAAATGGAATAAAAAATAAGAGCAGACTCGCCAGATATTTCATAAACTGAAAGTGATTTTTATTATTTTTTGATCGGGTGAAGTAATTGAAAAACGCCTGTCGGCACGCTGATTAATCACCCAAACAATTTTTTCGCCAGAGCACAGCAACCAGCTGTTTTCTTTCTCGGGCAAAGATAATTTTTTGTCTTTAAAGAAGTCGCTTAACTTCTTCTTTCCTTTCATCCCAAAAGGATAAAATATATCGCCCTCCTGCCATTTTCTTACCGTGAGCGGATAATCCAATTTTTCAGGATCTACATAAATACAATTTGAAGTTTTTTCTGTTATTTCTTTAACTCTTGAAAATGAAAAAGTTCCCATTGGCAACATAGCAAAATCTTCATTTTTCGCAATTTTATAAGTTTTATTTTCCGTTTTATCAATTTCTGTAAGCAGTAAATACTCCCGATCTTTTATTAACCTGTGTGATGTTGAAAAAACCATTTTTCCCGGTTGTGCATCCAATAAATTGTAAACATCGTTCCATTCGGTAAAGCCAAAAGATTTAAGCAATTGGTATAAAATGGCTGAAGTATTCGGTACTTTTTTAAGATAATTTATATCCAGGCTGTAACCGTATTTTGTTTTACCTATAATTTTTGGGTAGAGCAAACTCATATAATCCTCTACCAATTCCTCATTTTCTTTTAAATGAGATTGAGTTTTTAAAAAAGTTTCTAAAAACTGCGGATTCAATTCTTCAAAAATAGGTACAATCTCGTGTCTAATTTTATTCCGAAGGTATTTTGTAGAAGCATTCGTGCTATCTTCTCGCCAGGCAATATTATTATCTCTCGCGTAAACTTCTATTTCCTTTCGGGAGAAATTAAGCAAAGGTCTTATTATCTTATTACTGTCAGCATTTATACCGCTTAAACCTTCCAGACCGGCACCTCGTAATAAATTAATAAAAAAAGTTTCTAAACTATCGTTCGCGTGATGAGCCGTGAGGGTATAATCAAATTGATGTTTTATTCTTAATTCATCAAACCATTCATACCTAAGATCCCGTGCGGCCATTTGGATAGACAGACCAATATCTTTAGCGTATTGTTCGGTATCAAAATTCTCTACAAAAAGTTTCACTTTTAACTCCTTTGCAAGATCGGTTACAAAATCTTCATCGGCGTCACTTTCTTCATCTCTAAGGTTAAAATTGCAATGAGCTAAAGCAAAATCAAGTTTAGCCGAATGGCATAAATGGACCAGTACCACGCTATCTACCCCGCCGCTTACTGCTAGCAAAAGCCTGGTGCTACACAGGTACGGGAATTGAGATTTGATCTCATTTTTGAAAGCTTTTTCCATAGAAAATCAAAGATACGAAAACAGTTGGCAGTGATTCAGTTGGCAGTTTGCGAAAATTTATTCCGAAAAAATTATTTTAAAGCCTGTCGCATTGCGGCTGCTTTTAGCAGGCATTCTTCATATTCTTTCTCTGGTTTAGAACCAGCAGTAATTGCCCCACCTACCGAAAAGGACACATATTTTTTAGCCGAATTATATAAAATACTGCGTATAACCACGTTAAAATCGAAATCGCCGTTTGGCGTAAAATAACCCACGGCGCCACTGTAGAGTCCGCGTTTTGTTTCTTCCAGTTCTTCGATAATTTTCATTGCTGAAATCTTTGGCGCACCCGTCATACTTCCCATAGGGAATGTTGCTCGTAAAGCTTCCACCGGCGGAATGCCGTCATCAAGTTCAGCAGAAACTGTAGAAATCATTTGATGCACTTGTTTAAAGGAATAAACCTTGCAAAGTTCATCTACATTCACACTGGCTCTTTTCGCAATTTTAGAAAGATCGTTTCTCACCAGGTCTACAATCATCACGTTTTCAGATTGCTCCTTCGGATCATTAGAAAGCTCCCCTGCAATTTCAATATCTTCTTCTGGATTCTGCGAGCGTCTGGCTGTTCCCTTTATAGGCTGGGAAATTAATTTTGCCCCAGATTTCTTTAAATAACGCTCTGGTGAAGCCGAAAGTAAATAATGTTCTTCCAGTTTGAGAAAAGTCGCAAACGGAGGGCCCGAGAGTTCATTAAGATCCTGAAAAACTTTAAAAGGCTCAATCTCTCTATTTTCAGCAAAAAATTCCTGGCAGAAATTTGCTTCATAAATATCGCCTCGCTGAATATAAGCGAGCATTTTTTGAACCTTGTGAAGATATTCTTCCTTAGAGATTCGGGCTTGTATTCTTGATTCTGAGTTTTCAGTTTTCGGTTGTCCAGTCTCAATCTGGTTTATTGAAAGATTTGAAATTTCAGTAAAATCTTCTTCAATTTCATCATCCAGCATATTTAAATATCGCATTTCCAATTGATCGTCTTTCAGCAAGAATAGTTTTTGTGGCTGAAAAAAATAGAGATCCGGGAAATCCAATCCGTCGTGGTTTTTTGAAGAAAGTCTTTCTACATCATTTTTAAGATCGTAAGACAGATAGCCGAAAATCCAATCTTTAGTAGTTTGCTGATACTCCTGGAGCTTGGCAAAAGCCTGGTGGTAATCGGTTTTTATAGCGGTAAATGCACCCACGGCAAGTAAAGCATCAAATTCACCGTGCTCCTGATGATAATTATTGCTGTCCAGCCAGGCAATTTCTTCAAACTGCTTACTCCACTGCAAGAGTTGCTGTTTGAATTTTAAAGGTTCTTCTAAAGTATAAGTAATTTTTGTGCGCACCTCGCTTGTAATTTGGAGCGCAAAGGTAAAAACAATTTGACGTAGCGCCTATTTTAATTCTTCTGCAATTTATCTTGAAAACCCTTAAAATCGGGATTTGCAAAATTTCGAGAAATTAGGTGGTGAAGCTTCTTGTATTTCTGAGAAAAAAATCTTAATTATACAACATGCGCTATTTTGCGCCAATATATGATTAAGACCAAAATTCTTCCATGTTTCCAGATACTGAAAAACTCACTTTAGCCGATATAGAAAACCTTGATTTCACTACCGTTATCTGGGTTGTAGCCCCGCTAATGTTCTTTTTTGTCTTACTTGAATTTTTAATAGGAAGAAAAAAATACAAGAACCTTTATTCGGGAAAAGATTTTCTAGCTTCTACAGCTATCGGGATTGGTAATTTAATCCTGAATGGCTTTATGAAGATAGGAGTCTTTATGGTTTTCCTTTTCTTTTTCAATCTGGCGCCGTTTAAAATCCCACATACCTGGTGGTCTTATGTTTTATGTTTAATATTATTGGATTTTAGCAGGTATTGGGCTCATAGATTTGCTCACGAACAACGTTTCTGGTGGTCTACACACGTGGTTCATCATTCTTCCGAACATTATAATTTATCAACATCTTTTAGATTATCCTGGACGCAGAATTTAAAGATCATTTTCTTTTTACCGGTAGTATTGTTAGGTTTTCATCCCCTGGTATTCTTTATTGTGCATCAACTGGAAGTGCTTTATCAATTCTGGATTCATACCGAATTGATAAAAAAATTACCGCGGCCAATAGAATATATCTTTACAACGCCATCGCACCACCGGGTACACCATTCGGTAAATGAAAGATATCTGGATAAAAATTATGGCTCTACTTTTATATTCTGGGATCGTATTTTTGGAACTTTCCAGGAAGAAGATGAAAAACCCCGTTATGGAATCACCAAACCGGTAAACTCCTACAATCCTTTTTTCCTCGTTTTCCACGAATGGATCGAAGTAGGCAAGGATATCTGGAAAGCAAAATCACTAAAAGAAGTCTGGCTTATTTTATTCGGAAGCCCAGTCGATAAACATAAAGCAGATATGGGAATTACTGGAAAAACCGAAACCGAATTAAGTAATATTGGAAAAGCCAACGAAGAGTTCAGTCCTAAAGTGAAAAAAGCAAATTAATTTGATTGGCCGGATTCCAGTTGATGAGAAAAAGTAGTTAACACATCTTCTATCCCCATATCCAGCACTTCGTTTAGCACCTTCCCGTCTTTAAAATTATCATTAAAAGAAGGTAAACTGAAGCTTTCTATAATCTCGCCGCCAAATCTTGGTAAAATTCCCTTAGTATATTCTAAAGCTGATGCGGCTCCACGCTTACCGGGAGAAGTACTGATCAATAAAATCTTTTTTCCCTCAAGGAAATTACGGTCTAACCGGGAAAGCCAATCGATTATATTTTTAAAGTAAGCTGAAACATTGCCATTATGCTCATTTACCGCAATTATCAAGGCCTCATGCTCGTGGATGATCTTATTAATTATTTTAGCACTTACGGGAATACCTCTTTCCTTTTCCCTATCGGCACTATAAATAGGTAATTCATACTGGGTAAAATCCTGAACTTTCACTTCGTGCCCCTGTATGCGATTGGCCACGTGTGTTAATAACTGAAAATTAATGGAAGTACTACTATTGGAGCCGGCAAAGGCTAAGATCTTTTTCATCGAAACGATTTTTATCAAAAATACCGAAATAAATGAAATGATTCCTTTTTATAAAAATAGAGATTGTAAGTTTAATTTTCTGTCTCAAAACTTAAAATCTATACCTCATCCTGAACTCGTTTCAGAGCCCGCTCCTATTTCTATCGGAGGTCTAAGTTGAGTTTGACATTTATTCATCTTAGATGCTGAAACAAGTTCAGCATGACGGTTTTTGAAAATAAAATAATTCAGAACCTTTAAAGATTATTTTCCATCCTGCGGCGGGATTAGTTCAACTAACTAATTTAAAATTGCTGTAGGCAATTTTAAATTAGAGTTTCACTAACTTTGCCAGTTCATAAAAACTTCATTTAGTGACTTTTCAGGATTTAAATATTACCACTCCCCTGCGCAATGCGCTGGAAGATATTGGCATTAATACGCCCACCCCTATTCAAGAGGAATCTTTTTCTACAATTATGTCTGGAAAAGATATGGTGGGAATCGCGCAAACCGGTACCGGGAAAACCTTTGCCTATATGCTTCCAATATTACGAATGCTTAAATATTCGGAACAAAAAAATCCGCGGGTCCTGGTTTTAGTACCTACAAGGGAACTTGTGGTACAGGTAGTTGAAGAAATTGAAAAATTAACCGCTTATATGAATGTTCGCACTACCGGTATTTATGGTGGTGTAAATATGAACACCCAGCATCAATCGCTTTTACAGGGCCAGGATATTGTGGTAGCAACTCCGGGCAGATTGTACGATCTTGTGCTTAGGCGCGCGCTTCAGTTAAAATCTATTCAGAAATTAGTGATAGATGAAGTAGATGTGATGTTAGACCTGGGCTTTAAATTTCAGATCAATAATATCTTTGAATTGCTTCCGCAGAACCGACAAAACATTATGTTTTCAGCAACAATTACTGAAAATGTTGAAAATCTTATCGAGGCTAATTTTAAAAGTCCGCAAACTATTTCTGTAGCTGCCAGCGGAACGCCACTTGATAATATTAAACAAACCGGTTATAAAATCCCTAATTTCTATACTAAAGTAAATTTACTGAGACATCTTTTAGCCGATAAAGAAACTTACTCCAAGGTGTTAATCTTTGTGGCTTATAAAAGAATGGCCGACCGACTTTACCCGGAATTAGAACAGTATTTCCATGATGAATGCACGGTTATTCATTCCAATAAAACCCAAAATTATCGTTTGCGTAGTATCAAACAATTTGGCAGCGGATTTTGCCGAATTTTAGTTGCAACCGATGTTATGGCGCGAGGTCTTGATATTGAATCGGTAAGCCACGTGATCAATTTTGATACGCCAAAATATCCTGAAAATTATATGCACCGAATTGGCCGTACGGGAAGGGCCGAAAAAGAAGGTAATTCGATACTAATGACTACGGAAGCTGAAATGGAATCGCTTGAAAAAATTGAAGCTTTGATGAAGATGGAAGTTCCGCAAGAAGAATTACCGGCGGAAATAGAAATTTCTTCAGAATTAATTCCGGAAGAACAACCTAAGGTTTTTGAAATTAATAACCCCGGAAAGAAAAAGGATGAAGACGCTCCCGGCCCTGCTTTTCATGAGAAGAAAGAAAAAAACAGGAAAGAGAATCTTGGTGGATCTTACCGAAGGGAAATTGCCAAAAAGTATAAAAAGCCAAAAACTCGCGGGGATAAAAATGCGAACAGAAGAAAGAAAAAATAATTTTTAAAATGCAGGAGTTAAAAAACGAATTCTTAAGTATAAAAGTAAATCCCATTGGCGCTGAATTATCCAGCCTTAAAAGCCTGGAAACCGGTATTGAACATTTATGGCAGGGAAATCCTGAATTTTGGGCAAGCCAGGCGCCTAATTTGTTTCCGGTAATTGGTGTTTTAAAAGAAGGGAAATTCATTTTTGAAGATAAAGAATACCAAATGCCTAAACACGGTTTTGTTAGGCATAACGAGAATATTCAGTTAAAAGAAAAAACAGGTGATAAATTAGTTTTTCAACTGGATTATTCAGCAGAAACACTGGAGATCTATCCATTTAAATTCCGTTTTGAAATTTCTTTCCAGTTAAATAAAAAATCGCTCACTGTACATCATCACATTTTTAACTTAGATGATAAGCCCGTATATTTTTCCTTAGGCGGGCATCCTGCGTTTAATGCTCCTATTAGTAAAAATGAAGTTTACGAAGATTATTATCTTGAGTTTGATAGAAAAATGGATCTAAGAACTTACATTTTAAGTGAAGACGGACTGGTTAGTGATACCACCGAAGGAATATTAGACAACGAAGATAAAATTAGACTTCATAAAGAGCTTTTCGCCAAAGACGCATTAATTTTCAAGAATATTCCGTCTAAAAAAGTGGTACTAAAAAGTAAAAACTCAGGTAGCATTTTAAGCGTAGAATATAAAGATTTTAAAAACCTGGGGATTTGGGCCAAACCGGGAGCACCTTACGTTTGCATTGAACCCTGGCTGGGAATTGCCGATGTTGAAGGCACCGATCAAAACCTAAAAATTAAAGAAGGAATTGAAATTCTAGAAGCCAATAAAACTTTTGAAGCTTCCTATACAGTTAATATTCATTAGCATTTTTTCTGAAGTATTTTTAAAAAATTTTTAACTTAACATACTGATTTTTAATCTCATTTTAGCATAAACTTCTCGGCATGAGTAAAAATGAGAAAAGAAAAAAGTACACTAAGAAAAGGTATGTCTTACCAATTCTTATCATCGTGCTATTGATTATTGGTAGGATTGCGCTTCCCTATATTTTGGAAAATTATGTAACTAAAACTCTCAATAATATTCCGGGCTATGAAGGCAGAGTTTCAGATGTTGATCTTTCTCTTTGGCGTGGCGCCTACCAAATTGAAGGTTTAATCTTACGGGAAGAAAACTCCCAGGGAGAAAAACCGCTGTTAGACTTTCCTTATAGTGATATTTCTATAGATTGGCGCTCTTTATTTAAAGGTAAAATTGTGAGTGAAATTGAGATGCAAGATCCTAATTTCAATTACATCTTTGAAAACCAGGAAAAGAAAGATGAAGCAGATGTTGAAGATTGGACTAAAGCTCTCACCAATTTAGTACCTATAGATATAAACCATTTTGTTGTACATAACGGAACTGCAAATTTTGTAGAAGTATCTGCAGATCCTCAAATTAGTTTGTTTTTAGAAAAAATTAGTTTAGAAGCTCATAATCTTAGCAATGTTGTAGACAGGGAAAAAGAACTTCCTTCCCATTTATGGGCTAATGCCGTTTCTATGGGTGGTGGCGATGTAGAAATTCATGGAAACCTAAATTTACTAAAACAAATTCCCGATATGGATATGGAATTTAGTCTAAAAAAAGCTGAGGCTACATCGTTAAACGAAATTACCCGTCGCTATGCGGGAGTGGATTTTGAAAGTGGAACCTTTGAATTATACAGCGAACTTGCTATAGCCAATGGATTTCTGAAAGGTTATATAAAACCCATGTTGATTAACACAAAGCTTATTGAAAAAGATGATGATGGCGGAATTTTCAAGAAGTTATGGGAAGGTTTTGTCGGTTTTTTTAAGTTCGCTCTCAAAAACCAGGGCACAGATACGTTGGCCACCCGTGTTCCTTTAGAAGGAGACCTAAATAATGTTGAATCTGGCGTTTGGACAACAGTCTTAAATATCTTTAAGAATGCCTGGATTGAAGCTTTCAAAGGATCTATAGACGCAGATATTGAGTTTGAGGATGCAAAACAGGAAAGTGCAAAAGAATAGCAACTAATCGTTTTCCTGAAAAAATTTAAATGCAAGACCTGCTCCATTGAATAATCTGGGCAGGTCTTATAAAATTTTGAACTAAATATAAAGTATTCTACGGCCTTTACAGTTTATCTTTCTTTGCGGTTTTCTCTTTCTGGGTTTGATCCATAAACTCGCGCTCTTCACGGGCATTAGCTTTCCCGGTTTTTGTAGAATCTTCTTTATTCGGTTGCTTCTTGGATTTGCTTTTATCCCTATCGCGTTCTTTTTGCTTAAGATCACGAAATTCTTCCTGCTCCCGGTTTTTATCCTCCTTTTTTAAAGACTCCCAGTTCTCCTCCATTTTTTTAATATCTTCCTTCTTAGCCA
Source organism: Salegentibacter sp. BDJ18 (assembly GCF_017579965.1). Lineage (NCBI taxonomy): Bacteria > Pseudomonadati > Bacteroidota > Flavobacteriia > Flavobacteriales > Flavobacteriaceae > Salegentibacter > Salegentibacter sp. BDJ18. The sequence goes on along the minus strand of NZ_JAFLQX010000016.1, from coordinate 3,421 downwards.
TTACAATTTAATTTATTGGTTTTTGTAGATAAAAGATACAAATGGAATTTCATCAAACTCAGCTTACTGGCAGTTTTAACAAGAATTTATTTTTTAGGTTAACTCTTCAAATTTCGCTGCATCAATATCCTGGTGGGAAGCATGGTGCACCACCTCTTCATTTTGCAAAATAATTAACTGCGGACTTTCGTGTCTCACGTTCAAGTCATCTGCTACCGCGTTAGAAACATCACGATGTTTTCTTAAATCCAGGAAGTAGAGTTTTGTATTTTCCTTTTCTTCATACTCCCTTTCAAAATTTCTCAACACCATTTTACTAATTCCACAACTGGTAGAATGTTTAAAAATTCCTATCGTTTTTTCTTTAGATTCTTCCTTCGCGATGGTAATTTGGTCTTTATCGGTTAAATCTGTCCAGGGAAATTCAGCTTTTTCTTTCGCTTCATCTCCATCACTTTTAAAAATTTTATCTAGTAATCCCATAGTTATTTCTTTCGTATAAAATTAATTCTTAATAAATTTAATCTCCTTCTCAAATCAAAATTATTTTCAAAACTTTAACCCAAGTGCCAATTTGGCGTTAATTTCTGAATAATAACAGCCATTTTGTCTTAATTTTTTAATGGTATATCAATTGCTTTATTCTTTCAAAAAATAAACGACTATGAATTTTAATAATTTTACCATAAAATCCCAGGAAGCCATCCAGCAGGCACAACAACTTGCTCAGGAGTTAGGCCATCAGCAAATTGAAAATGAACACATTTTTAAAGCAATAAGTATTGTAGACGAAAATGTAGCGCCTTTTCTATTGAAAAAATTAAACATAAACGTCAACCTCTTCAACGAAATTTTGGATAAAACCTTACAGAGTTTTCCAAAAGTAAGCGGAGGTGATATTATTCTCTCACGCGAAGCAGGAAAAGCGGTTAACGAAGCTTCTACAATCGCCAAAAAGATGAATGACGAGTATGTTTCTATTGAGCATCTTATTCTCGCAATTTTTAAATCTTCCAGTAAAGTAGCCCAGATCTTAAAAGACCAGGGCGCGACTGAGAAATCTTTAAAAGCAGCAATAGAAGAATTACGAAAAGGTGATCGTGTAACTTCACAAAGCGCAGAAGAAACCTATAATTCTTTAGATAAATACGCCAATAATTTAAACCGAATGGCCCAAGAAGGAAAACTGGATCCTGTAATTGGCCGTGACGAAGAAATTCGTAGAATTTTGCAAATCCTTTCCCGAAGAACCAAAAACAATCCTATGTTGGTTGGAGAACCGGGAACCGGTAAAACGGCAATTGCCGAAGGTTTGGCACATAGAATTATTGCTGGCGATGTTCCAGATAACCTAAAAAATAAGGTGATTTATAACCTGGATATGGGAGCGCTTATAGCCGGGGCAAAATATAAAGGCGAGTTTGAAGAACGCCTTAAAGCAGTTATTAAAGAAGTAACTTCCAGTGATGGGAATATCGTGCTTTTTATAGATGAAATCCATACGCTTGTGGGTGCCGGTGGCGGCCAGGGCGCTATGGATGCAGCGAATATTTTAAAACCTGCTTTGGCGCGTGGTGAATTACGTGCAATTGGAGCCACTACTTTAGATGAATACCAGAAGTATTTTGAAAAAGACAAAGCCCTGGAAAGAAGGTTTCAGAAAGTTATTGTAAATGAACCAGATACTGAAAGTGCAATATCTATTTTACGCGGAATTAAGGAAAAATATGAAACTCACCACAAGGTTAGAATAAAAGACGAAGCAATTATTGCCGCGGTAGAATTATCTCAGCGTTATATTACTAACCGCTTTTTGCCCGATAAGGCCATAGATTTAATGGATGAAGCGGCTTCTAAATTACGTATGGAGATCAACTCCAAGCCTGAAGAACTAGACGTTCTGGATAGAAGAATTATGCAGCTGGAGATTGAAATTGAAGCAATAAAACGCGAAAAAGATGAAAATAAGCTAAAAATACTGCGGGCTGAACTGGCAAACCTAAAAGAAGAACGAAACGAGTTGCACGCGCGCTGGCAGAATGAAAAGGGCGTGGTAGATAATATTCAGAATTTAAAATCTGATATTGAAAACTTTAAAGTTGAAGCAGAACGTGCAGAGCGTGAAGGCGATTACGGGAAAGTAGCTGAAATTCGCTACGGAAAGATCAAAGAAGCCCAGGAGAAGCTGGAAGAATTGCAAAAAACCGTAGCCGAGAATCAGAATGAAAAATCACTTATCCAGGAAGAAGTAACCAACGAAGATATTGCTGAAGTTGTGGCAAAATGGACCGGAATCCCGGTGACTAAAATGTTGCAAAGCGATCGTGAAAAGTTATTAAAACTTGAAGACGAATTACATAAACGTGTGGTTGGGCAGGAAGAAGCCATAATTGCTGTAAGTGATGCGGTACGAAGAAGTCGCGCCGGTTTACAGGATCAAAAACGGCCAATTGGTTCTTTCTTGTTTCTTGGAACCACGGGAGTTGGAAAAACCGAACTAGCCAAAGCTCTTGCGGAATACTTATTCGACGATGAGTCAGCAATGACGCGAATTGATATGAGTGAATACCAGGAAAGACATTCTGTGAGTCGTTTGGTAGGAGCGCCTCCAGGGTATGTAGGTTACGACGAAGGTGGCCAGCTTACCGAGGCAGTGCGAAGAAAACCTTATTCTGTAGTGCTTTTAGATGAAATTGAAAAAGCCCACCCAGATACTTTTAATATTTTATTGCAGGTGCTGGATGAAGGAAGACTAACCGATAATAAAGGACGCCTGGCCGATTTTAAAAACACCATTATTATTATGACTTCCAATATGGGAAGCCATATTATTCAGGATAAATATGAAAATATGAAAGACCTGGATGCCGCAATGGAATCTGCTAAAACTGAAGTTCTGGCGTTATTGAAGCAAAACGTAAGACCTGAATTTATAAACAGGATAGACGATATTATAATGTTTAGTCCTTTAACGCAAAAAGATATCAGGAAAATTGTCTCACTTCAGCTTAAAGAGGTGAAGAAAATGCTTGAAAAACAGCACATTGTTCTTGATGCTACAGATGAAGCAATTAGTTTCCTCGCCAGTCGCGGTTTTGATCCACAGTTTGGCGCAAGGCCGGTAAAAAGAGTAGTTCAGCGGGAAGTTTTAAATAAACTATCTAAAGAAATTCTCGCGGGAAATATTAAAACCGACAGTATTATTCTAATAGATGAGTTTAACGAAGAGTTGGTATTTAGAAATGAAACCAACCCGGTAGAAACCGAATAATTTTAGATAAAAATCAAAAAAAAAGGACTATCTCATAAACTGTGTAAATAGAAAAATAACAGGGGTCGCGACCCCTGTTATTTTTTTGTCTAATTTTAAATTTTACACAGTATGAAAAAAGAGGATTTATTTAACGATGAATTTTTGAAG